>JAJYXA010000485.1:0-9846 GCA_021791235.1 Pseudomonadota bacterium | reverse complement strand
TTTGATCGGCATGGCCTTGCTGCTCCAGACATTTCACGCGGACGCAAGCAATGCGACCACGGTGCGGATCGGCGTCCTCGCGTATAGAGGCGCCGAGGCGGTTCAGGAGGATTGGTCCTATGTCAGGAATTGGCTTGACGCCACCATTCCGGCCCATCGTTTCGTTCTGCTTGATTTCGACCAGGCCGGACTGACGCGTGCGGTGCGAGAACAGACCATCGATTTCGTCATCACCAACAGCGGCCACTATGTCGCCCTCGAAAACAGCGATGGCGCCAGCCGCATCGCGACCATCGAGTCGCCTTGGGCCCTGTCGCCAAGGCAATCGATCGGATCGGCAATCGTGGTGCGTAGTGATGCGCACTTGCACACACTGGCGGACCTGGCCGGCAAGCATGTGCTGGCGGTCGGCGCGGATGCATTCGGTGGCTACCAGATCGCCGCACGCGAATTACTTGAAGCCGGAGTCGATCCTGAGCATGATCTCGCCGATCTGCAGTTTACGGGTTTTCCGATTCAAAACATTGTGCATGCGGTCCGTGCAGGCCGAGCCGACGCCGGCATCGTTCGCGCTTGTCTGCTTGAGCAGATGATCCGCAGCGGCGAGATCGGCGCCGGGGAGTTGCGTGTGCTGGCACCGATCAACACCAAGGGCTTCCGCTGCCAAACATCGTCGCGCTTATACCCCGACTGGCCGTTTGTCGTTTTGCGTCATACTCCGGCGGAGCTGTCCAAGCAAGTGGCCATCGCCTTGTTGCGTATGCCGCGTACCGCGGATGGCTATAGTTGGACCGTACCCGCCGATTATCATGTTGTCGACGAGCTGTTCCGCGAACTGAAAATCGGCCCCTATGCCTATTTGCGCCAATGGACCTTCGAGGGCTTGCTGCGGCTCTACTGGGGCTGGTTGCTGCTGATTCTGGCTTTATTGGTCGCTTGGGCGATGCACACCGTGCGGGTTGAACACCTGGTGAGTCTGCGCACCCGCGAACTGCGCGCCGCGCAGGAGGAACAGCACCGCATGGCGGAAGAGGCGCGCTTGCGTCAAAGCACGCTTGACCATGCCGCACGACTGGCCATCCTGGGTGAAATGGCAAGCGCGATTGCGCACGAGTTGAATCAACCGCTGGCGGCGATCCGCAACTTCGCCCGTGGCATGGCGCGGCGCATTACGGCCGGCCGCTTGGAGCCGGCGCCTTTGCTGGACGGAACCGGCGAAATCGTCGCACAAAGCGAGCGGGCGGCAAGCATCATTCGGAACATACGTGCTTTCGCCCAAAAAAGAGCATCCGAACAGAAGTCGGTCGATCTGATTGCGGTTCTGGGCGAAGCCATCGCCCTGTTTTGCGGCACCCATCCGCAGGCGCACGTTAGTTGGCAACCCGACACGACACAAACTGCCAAGGTGATGGCCGACCCTCTGCAGATCCAGCAGGTCATGCTCAATCTGCTGAAAAACGCACTGGATGCGCAGCAGACCGCCGGCCATGCGCACGAACCGATCGAGGTACAATTCCGGATGGAAGCCAGCACCTATCGCATCACTGTTCGCGATTCTGGTTGCGGGCTGGAACCCGAACAGTTCGCGCACCTGTTCGAACCGTTTTTCACCACCAAACCCGAGGGCCTCGGTTTGGGCCTGTCGCTCAGCAAAGGCATTATCGAATCGCTTGGGGGAACGCTATTCGCGGTGGCAAATGACGGCAATGCGGGACTGACGGTATGCTTCAGCCTGCCTGAAGAGGAGCCATTTGGAGGCGCATGAACGAACGGGATGCGGTGATTTTTGTTGTCGACGATGACGCGGCGATGCGCCGCTCGTTGGCTTATCTGTTCGATTCGGCGGGATGGCGCGTGGAGCTTTTCGACTCGGCGCATGACTTTCTCGACCGATACGGCGGGCATGTGCCGGGCTGCCTGGTGCTCGATGTGCGTATGCCCCTGATGAGCGGATTGGAACTGCAACAAACGCTCAAAGATCATGGCGTACGCCTGCCCATCATTTTCCTGACCGGCCACGGGGACTTGGCCATGGCGGTACAGGCGATGAAAACCGGTGCCTGCGACTTCCTGGAAAAGCCGTGCAAGGATCAGGTGCTGCTCGACGCGGTTACGCGCGCAGTGCGGCGCAACATCGAAGACTGCCGGATCAGCACGCAATCCCGCGCAGCACAAACCGCTCTGGCCGCTTTGACCGCGCGCGAGCGCGAGGTGGCGGAGTTGATGGCCGCCGGCAAGCCCAACAAAATCATCGCCCGCGAACTGGGGATCAGCGACAAGACCGTCCAGGTGCATCGGCGTAACACGATGGAAAAACTGGGCGTGCATTCGGCGGCGGAAATCGCCCGACTGCTGATGACGACGGGGATCGAGCCTCCCGCGCCCTAGCAGTCCCGGCGGCTACAGCCCCCCCCAAGACGCTGTAACGCGAGAGCGCGCCAAGCGTGACATCACGCCCGCAACAGACGCGCCGGCAAACCTTGCCGCACCGCGGATCCCGCCACCGGGTCGACGAACACGCTGCGTCCGCTGCAGGTCGGGTCGCTCAACCCCATGTCGTTGAGATTGACGCCGGCAGCAATCTCCGCTTCGTGCGGCTGCGTTTGCCCGCCGATGCGATGCGCGCGCGCGCCGAGCTCGCGATGGCCGAAGCCGTGCTCTACCGCCACTACGCCGCGCTGCACGCCGTGACGCAGGATCACCGTCGCTGCGACGCGCCCGCCCGGCGTTTCAAGGTAAACTTTGTCGCCGCTACGCAAACCCAGGTGCACAGCATCGTTTGGATGCACCGCCACCGGGTTGTCGGGATGGATGCCGCGCAAGCGCCGTGCACCGATGCTGTAGGAGTTTTGCAACGGCGACTTGAAGCTAATCAACTGCAACGGCCATTCCGCCTCCGGGTATTTCGTGCGTACTGGCGTACCGTTGGCGAAAGCCGGTTCGTGCCACGACGGGCTGCCTGAAAAACGCTTGCCGGTTAAACTATTCTTGGCGGTGCCGACGTTCTCGTTGTACAGCATCATGGGTTTGGTGAAGCGATGCGTGGCCCAATCCGGCGGGTAAGGCGCGTCCTCGGGCACCCCGCGGACGGCGGCGCTCGTTGGTGCGGCATGCGCTTTGGAATCGGCCGGGGGCGGCAAGCGCAGGCCGAACATTTCCTTGTAGTTCTGGGAACGCCCGCCCCGCGCCAGCACAAAGGCCACCTTGCGCCATTCCTCGGGCTTGAGCGTTTGTTCCAGCAGGGGACGGATACGGGCCACGCCGGACAGCTCGATGTCCTCGTCGCTCGCCTCCGGCACCGGTGTCTTGCCGGCCCACGCAATGTTCGCGCCGCCGCGCAAATACCAGTCCTCGGGACGCTCCAGAGGGCAAGGCTGGCCTTCGCTGTCGCTAAGACCGGCCGGGCCGAAGCCGGGCAAAGCCATGGCCTTGGCCAGCGCAAGGAAAAAGGTCTCCATGCCGATCGCCTGGCCGTCAGGCAGTTTCTGCGCCTTGGGCTCTACCACCGGCCAGCGCGCCGTGCTCATCTTGACCGCCACCCCACCCCAGGCTTGAGCCCAGCCCCAGCTTTCGTACAGCAGCGAATCCGGCACGATATAGTCGGCCAGGGCCGAGCTTTCGTTGATGAAGGGATCGATCGCCACGATCAGCGGCAGCTTTTTCGGATCGGCCAGATCTTTTCCGATCTGCGCGTGCAGACCCGTCACGCCGTAGAGCGGATTGCTGCTCCACAGGATCAAGGCCTTGAGCGTATAGGGGTAGCCGTTGATGGCGCCGGTCAGCCACTCCGTCGCCAGCGCCGGCGCGTTTGGATACCATGGCGCCTGTGCCGGATAGGCCTTGCCGCTTTCCTTTTTGCGCCTGAACTCGCTCGTCTTTTCATATGCCACGTTGCGTCCGAGCGGAATTCCCCTCGGTTTGACCTCGCCGGCAAAGCTGTCGAGGTTGTAGCGCGGCCCTTCCCCGGCGTCCTTAAAACCGCCGGCGTTGATCAGGGTACCACCCTGGCGGTTGAGATTGCCGACCAGGGTGTTGAGCATCACCACCGCATAGGCGTTGTAAAATCCGCTGCCTGACATCATGCCGCCATGTGTGTTGACAGCGGCGCGTTTGCCATGGCTGGTGAATTCGCGCGCCAGTCCCTCGATGACCTCCACCGGCACGCCGCAGGCGGCGGAATAGTCGGCCAGGCTGTGCTTCAACGCCTCTTCGCGCAGCAGGCTCATCGCGCTTTTGAGCTTGAGCGTATCCGCACCGACCCGTACCTCACCATCAAAGAACAGCTCTGCCTCACCCTCGGCTTTGGTGTGGACAACAGGCCTCTTCGCCACCGGATCGTAAACGACGTAAGGGTCCTTGTCTTTGTAACGCTGCTCATCGGAGAAAATCATGCCCAAATCGGAGCCGCGCAAATAGCGGCCGTCACGCGCATGGCCGGGCTGGACAATCACCAAGTGGGTGGCGTTGCTCCAGCTCGCCTCGCCGGCTGCCTCTGCCACCTTACGGTTGGGCTGTACCAGGTAGTGCCGGTCGTAGCGTTCCTGCTCGATAATCCAGCGTATCATCCCCATCGCCAGCGCGCTGTCGGTGCCGGGCTTGATCGGCACCCAGCGGCTGCGGTCGCCCGCGGCCAGGCTTTCGGCGTTGGTCAGCACCGGATCGACCACTACGTAGTCGAACTTCCGATTACCCGAACGCGCCTTGGCGATCAACGTGCCCTGCCGCTTGAACGGATTGCCGGCATTGCCGGGCGCCGTGCCGATGAAAATGCAGAACTCGGCATTTTCAAGATCCGGCTTGGCGTGCGGCATTTTCTTCATATCGCCGAACATCGCCCCCGAGCCGCTGCGATAAGCGCCGCCGCAGTAGGAGCCGTGTCCCACTATATTGAGGCTGCCGTAGGACTGCGTGATGAAACGTTTCACAAAGGCGATGCGGCCTTCGTTGGTGCTGGCCATCAGGCCGACCTGGTTGACCTTGGGACCGAGTTCGGGCTGCTGCGGATCGATCGGCGTTTGCAGGTCGCGCAAGGCGCGCAATCCCTGCACCTCGCCCTCGCCGAAAAGGTTGCCGCCTTCGACGACCTCCCTAATCAGCTGGTCGAACGCGATCGGCTGCCACTGGCCGCCGCCGCGCGGGCCGACGCGCTTCATCGGGGCCAGCACGCGAAACGGCGAATCCATCTGCTCCAGCACGGCATTGCCGCGCCCGCAGGCGGTGGAGCGCCCCGCCAGGCCCTTTTCCTGGTAGCGCGTGAGCGATACGAAACTTTCGCGGATCGGCGTTTCGAATGGGAGCGGCGGATCGGCCGACATCGGGCTGTACGGATTGCCCGCCACGCGCAAAACTTTGCCGGTTTTCTTGTCGAGCCGCACACGCACGCTGCAAAAAGTGGTGCAACCCGTGCACATGGTGTAGCTGACCTGTTGATCCGGGTTCATGCCCAGGGCCCCGGTGGCGGGGTTCATGGTGAACTCGGGCGCCAGGGATTTGCCATTGAATCGCTGCTTCGGCTTGTCCTTGCCGCGCACGTGATCGAACATTCTCCCGGCCGTGGTCGAGAAGCCGACGGCGAAAGCGGTGAGGCCGCCGCCTATTGCGGCCTTATGCAGAAACGAACGACGCTTGTCTTCCATAATGTTCTCCTCAGTGCGAAGCAACCGCGTCGGCGACGAGTGTGTTGGTGGCTTTGTTGTTGCGGCTGGCGAATGCGTGTCCGGCCCATGGCAAGTAATCCACCATCAAAAGCAACAGCGCGATCCACAAACCCAGCGTGCCGACGATGCCGAGCAGGCCGTCACCACCGAGCGGCAGATGGTAGTCGTACAGCCCGGCGCCGGTTTTGGGGATGGACTGGCCGCCGATCAGGATGGTCCAGCGCATCATCCAGGCGCTGTGCACGGCAATCAGTCCGGTAATCAGGCCGCTGGAGGCCGGGCGCCAGATGGCCAGCACCATCGGCAGAATCGTTGCCAGCGCCGCCCAAACCGCGGTCAGCTGCCATTGCGGCACGCCCGCCACTTCGTTGAAAGCGGCGCTGTGCGAGAGACTCACCCCGGACAGGCTGACAAAAAGCCATCCACCGCCCAGCATCAGCACCACCGCCAGAGCGAGCACAAGAAGGCGGTTGAGGCCGATTTCCAGCCGAGTATCGTGACCACCGATAACCCGGTTGAACAACAAGGACAAACCGATTGCGCCGGCGAAGGCGGTTGCCGCGAACTGCAGTGGCAGGAAAGGCGTATGCCACAGCGGGCGGGCGCGAACCACCATCACCTCCATGCCGGTGTACAGCGCCACCAACACGGCACCTATCAGGGTCAGCAAGGCTGCGGCGGAGATTGCCATGCGCGGCGCGGCGCCGCCGCGCCCGGCGAAGCGACAGAGGCGGGCGTGGAACGAATCGCCGCCTCGATCCTGCGCAGCGAAGTCTCCACGCAGTACCAGCCAGGCATAGAGCAACAAGCCGCCAACATAAATCGGGATAAAGAACGAGCCCCACGACATCCAGGATTGCGGCTGGAAATGCAGGTAAAAATTCAGGAAGCGTCCCGGACCGTGCAGGTCGGCCAGCAGGGCTACGGGTGCAGTCAGGCCGCACACCAGCGCACCGAGCAGGGCCAGGCGGCCAAGCTTTTCGTGCTGTGCACGACCGAAGACAAAATACGGCAGTGTCAGCATAAAGCTGCCGTAACTGAGCCCGATCAGGAAAAAATAGGATACCGCCCACGGCAGCCAGGCCACCCCACGCGTAACATTGAGCACTTCGACGATTTGACTGTCCATGATTTATTCTCCACGTCCACTCGGTTGCCATAATGTGCCGGCACCCTCGACGCGTCCCTGGAAGCGCTCGTCCAGGCCAAGATAAAATACATGGGGTCGCGTGCCCATTTCGGGCTTCAGCACTTTCATCTTGTTCTGATCGACCAGACGGCGGACCTCGCTGTTCGGATCCTTCAGGTCGCCAAAAATGCGCGCTCCGCCGACACAGGTTTCGACGCAGGCCGGCAGCAGCCCGGCATCAATCCGCTGCGCGCAAAAGGTGCACTTATCCGCCTTGCCGGTGTCGTGGTTGATGAAGCGCGCGTCATAAGGGCAAGCTTGCACGCAGTAGGCGCAGCCGACGCAGCGGTCGCCATCGACCACTACCACGCCGTCCTTGCGCTGAAAGGTGGCGCCGACCGGGCAGACCGGAATGCAGGGCGGATTGTCGCAATGGTTGCACAAGCGTGGCAGCATGTAGGTGCCTGCATGCCCGCCTTGGTGCACCTCATAGGTGGAAACGATGGTGCGGAAACTGTTCTCCGGCACGGCGTTTTCCATGATGCAGGACACCGTACAGGCTTGGCAGCCGATGCATTTTTGCACATCGACCACCATCGCCCAGCGATGTTTGCCATCCGCTTCCCTAGCCGTCGAAGCTATTGCCGGCCCCGGAGCCAACGCCGCTCCGACGGTGATGGTCGGCAAGGCGCGCAAGAAATCGCGTCGGGATTGAATCATTCGGCCCTCCTTTCGCTGCAAGCGAGCCTGATTGGCTCATTCGCATGATAGGAAAAAAGGCATCTTGAAGGTATTGGATGCTTATTGCGGTCGACTACACAATACAGCCCATATACATCAGGCGGATTTCATGGTAGGCGATCAAATCCTAGCGTAGACAAGGCGACCCGAATGGCAGCCTCGAAGAGGACTGCGTTTTGTTTCTGCCGCAGTGTCGAAACACCAATCGACCGCGGCGAGCAATTCGCCCAGGAGTTCAAATCTCACGCATACCCCGCTTAGTTCCCATGCCAGCGGCGGTAAGCGTCAATCCATTATCGCGAAGAACCCGCCGGCCTGCTCCGATTC
The DNA here is from genome assembly GCA_021791235.1 of Pseudomonadota bacterium. The sequence continues at coordinate 1,992 of JAJYXA010000485.1, read as the reverse complement.
GTTGTAGGCGTCGGTAGCCGCATCCTCGATCAGCTTATCCAGATATTTCATGGAAAATTGCGATGTCTTTCTCATTTTCGCCTTCCACCATTACTACGACGTCTTCCAGAGCCCCGCGTCGACCAGACGCCGGACCAAAGCACCGCGTTTTCCATTCCGTGCCATGAATTGCGCCAATTTCCGGTCGAACTCTGATCGAGAGGCGCAAAGCGTATAGGCTTCGGCTAGCTCGACGAGAGCGCGTTTTACCTCATCGTAGGCAGAGGCGATGCCACGTTCTGCTCGTTTGTCGGCAACTTGCCAGCAACGGTCGAAATCGGCAGCCAGTGTGCGCAGGTAAGTTTCATGCTTGGCCTGCCGCTCCGCTTCAACCTCTTTGCGCCGCACCGCTTCCTGCTTTCTTCTCGTTTCGGCAGCGGACGCAGCTAAGGAAACTCTGAAAAACCTCGTCTCTCTGTCATCGTACCGGGCACGGTAAACGTTGGGCTGGTATGAACGCAAGGAGACGAACGATGAAACAACAAGCGCTTTCGATGACTGGCTACTTTGACAAGGGTAAGAAGACGCGCCGGGAGCAGTTCCTGGCTGAGATGGACTCGGTCGTTCCGTGGGTACGTCTTTGCGCGCTGATCGAGCCGCATTATCCGAAAGGCAGTCGGGCAGGCGGTCGGCCGCCGCTGCCGCTTGAGCGCATGTTTCGGATCTACTGTCTTCAGCAGTGGTACAACCTGTCTGACCCGGGGGCTGAGGAGGCGCTTTACGATTCGATCACGATGCGCCAGTTCGCCGGTGTGAGAACCGATGCGGACATCATCCCGGACGAGACTTCGATCCTGAACTTTCGCAGGCTCTTGGAGAAGCACAAGCTCACCGAGCGGCTGCTCTCGGAGATCAACTCGTATCTTTGCGAGCGTGGACTGCTCGTAGGCAAGGGCACGATCGTGGACGCGACCATCATCAATGCACCCTCCTCGACCAAGAATGCCGAGAAGAAACGCGATCCGCAGATGCACCAGACGAGGAAAGGCAAACAGTGGTACTTCGGCATGAAGGTGCATACCGGAACGGACACCGATTCGGGACTGGTGCACACAGTACGTGCCACCAGCGCCAACGTGGCCGATGTGAACGTACTGGGTGAACTGCTGCATGGGGCCGAGGAGAGCTTGCACGGGGATTCGGCCTACCACTCCAAGGAACTCAAGGCACAGGCTGAAGCGAGCGGTATCGAATTCAACGTCAACCAGCGTGGCACCCGGAGCCATCCGCTCACGCAAGCGCAAAGAGCGCGCAACCGTCGTCTGTCCCGGGTCCGCGCCACGGTGGAGCATCCTTTCTTGGTGGTCAAGCGCCTGTGGGGCCACGTGAAGGTGCGATACCGGGGAATCAAGAAGAACTTGGCCCAGATGAACACGCTGTTCGGTCTGGCCAATCTGTACCGCGTGCGATATCGATTGATGAACTCGTAGGATAGGTGCGCCCATGAAAGGTGAAACAGGCAAGAAATCACCGGAAGAACCGGCAAACACAGTCCGCCGGCAACTGCCGCGCAATCGTTTCGACCTCTTCGTGTCGCAATTTGGCATGACAGTAGTTCGTAATCCTAGAAATTCAGAGCTTCCCTAGATCGGAGGCCATTTCGGCAATTCGGAAATGGCCCCTTGGTCTTGTCCGGCGTCAGTCGGCCTTGGCGCCGGACATTTCCACCATCTTCTTCCACAGCACGCGTTCTTTGCGCGCGGTGACGGTCATGTCCTCGGGGGAACCGGGCAGCGCCTCGAAGCTGACGTCGCGCAGTTTGGCGATGAAATCCGGTTTTTGCAGCACCGCCACCAGTTCGCGATTCATGCGCGTAATCACCTCGGGCGAGGTTTTCGACTGCGCCACCAGGCCGAACCAGGCGCTGGTCGTCATGCCCGGAAATCCGGCTTCGGCGACGGTAGGGACATCGGGCAGCTGAAACCAGCGCTTGGGCGAGGTCACTGCGAGCGG
>JAJYXA010000029.1 GCA_021791235.1 Pseudomonadota bacterium | reverse complement strand
CCACCGCGTCGTCCAGCGCGCGTCCCTTGGCGTACCCGCCCAGGTCCAGTTGCACGGCCGGGTTGTCGCTCCATATCGTGCCGTTCTCGATATGCAGATCGCGCATGCGCGGGGCCGCCTTCACCCAGTGCGTAATGGCGGCGGCATCCGGCACTTTCCCCTGCGGGGTGTCGGCATGGAATCCCCACAACGCGATCAGCCCGCCGATGGCGGGATTGAACAGGTCGTTTGACGCAGCTGAAAGCATTTGCGCATCGCGCAGCATGGCCGCGAGCTCGGGACTGGTCGGGGTGCGTTCGCCTTTGGCCAGCGCGGCGTTGAGCCGCGACAACTCGCTCGGCTGCCAGGCGTGCAGCCGGTGGTGGAGTTCGTCGAAGCGTGCCAGCACCGCGGCGATCGCCTGCCGGGCCTGGGCCTCCGGCGCGCCGTAGACGCTGACTTCGACCAGGGTGCCGAATACGTAGGACTGCTGCTGAACCAGAGGCGGCGGGCTGCAGGCGAACAGCACGGGCAGGAGCACGAGCCACAGGCCGAAGCGTGCGACGCGCAGGGTGAGGGCGTTAAGGTCGGACATGTCGGGGGCTCACAACAGCGTCTTCAATTTGCGCCCACCTGCGACGGCAAAGCCTTCCCGCTCGTAAAACGCCAGGGTTCTGTCGAATTGCGGAAGCGGCGGCGTGGTGACTTCCAGCCGTTTCCACCCCCGCGCCGCGCCGAATGCCTTGGCCTCGCCAACAAGCCGCATCCCCAGCTTCCGGGTGCGGTATTCCGGCCGAACGTACAGTTCCGGAATCGTGCCGAAGGCGCCTTCGGCATAGAGGGCATGGCATTCGCTGAGCGCCACGAATCCGATCGGGTTCCCGCCATCAGGCCGGGCGACAAAGACGAAATAGGTCTCGTTGGCCAGGTAGGTAGCAAGCCTTTCGGTCGTTTCCTGGAGGTTGAAGTTGAATGCCTGGACGCCGATCGTGTTCATGATCTCTGCCAGCAATTCGCCGACCAGGACGGCGACCGCGGGGGCATCCTCGGCATGCGCTCTCTGGATAACGATGTCGGCGGTCATGCCGGCGAATCTTCGTCGAGCCGGACGCGCTCAACGGCGGCAATGAACTGTGCGGCGACGTCGTGCCCGGTCTGCGCGGTGATTTCCTGGAAGCCGGTCGGGCTGGTGACGTTGATTTCGGTGAGACAGTCGCCGATCACGTCGAGGCCGGCGAGGAAGATGCCGTGCGCCCTGGCCCATGGCGCAATCGTTTCGGCGATCTCGCGGTCGCGCGCGCTCAAAGGCTGTGCGCGCGCAGTGCCACCGGCGGCGAGGTTGCCGCGCGTCTCGCCCACCAGGGGTATGCGCGCCAGCGCCCATGGCACCACGTCGCCGTCGATCAACAGGATGCGTTTGTCGCCGTCCTTGATTGCAGGCAGATAGCGCTGCGCCATGATGGCGCGGCGGCCGCGCCGGGTCAGCGTTTCCAGGATGGCGTTGCGGTTGAGGTCGGTGGTCGTCAGGCGGAAGACGCCGCTGCCGCCCATTTCGGTGAGCGGCTTGACGATGATGTCGTGGTGTTCGGCGAGGAAACGTCCGATGTCCGCGGCGTCGGCGGAAACCAGCGTGGGGGCGACGAAAGCCGGAAAGTTGAGAATCGCCAGTTTCTCGTTGAAGTCGCGCAAGGCGGCCGGCCGGTTCAGTACGCGTGCGCCGTTGGCTTCGGCGATGCCGAGCAGGTGGGTGGCAAGCAGATAGTCGGTGTCCACCGGTGGATCGGTGCGCATCACCACGGCATCGAAATCTTTCAACGCACAGTCGTCGGTTTGCGTTTCGCGATACCAGTCATCGTTGGTGCGCACATCGAGTCCGGCGCAGGCGGCGCGGGCGATGCTGTCCTTGACATAGAGCTGGCGTGCCTCGGCGGCGAACACGGCATGGCCGCGCGCCACCGCCGCGCGCATCATGGCCACCGAGCTGTCCTTGTAGGGCTTGAGGCCCGCGAGCGGATCGACGACGAACAGCAGCTTCATGCGGCGGCCGCGTTTTCGGTCTCGTTGAGTACTTCGTCGAGTTCGATACTGGCGGCCAGCATCGCCAGCCGCGCGATCACGCCGTAGGCATAGAAACGATTGGGCGTGGCGTCTGGGTTGGCGCTGCGATCGGGGGTCAGGCAGGTGTCGTCGAACGCCAGCGGCACGAAGTGCATGCCGGGGCTGTTGAGGTTCTCGTCCGACCCGCGCCCAGTGTGCACGCGGTAGAAGCCGCCGACGACGAAGTGGTCGAGCATGTAGACCACCGGCTCGGCCACCGCGTCGTTGATGCTCTCGAAGGTGTAGACGCCTTCCTGGATCAGCACCTCGCTGACCTCCATGCCTTCCTTGCCGACCGCCATCTTGTTGCGCTGCTTGCGGTTGAGCTCGCGCACGTCGTCCGGCGATTTCACCGTCATGATGCCCATGCCGTAGGTGCCGGCGTCGGCCTTGACGATGACGAAGGGCGGCTGGTCGATGCCGTATTCGTCATACTTGGCGCGGATCTTCTTCAGCATTTCATCGACCTTTTCGGCCAGGCAGTCCTCGCCCTGGCGCGCCTGGAAATCGATCTTGCCGCAGTGGTTGAAGTAGGGATCGATCAGCCAGGGGTCGATTCCGACCAGCCGCGCGAACTCGACGGCGACGTTCTGATACGCGGCGAAGTGGCGCGACTTGCGGCGCGTTGCCCAGCCGGCGTGCAGCGGCGGCATGATGGTCTGCTCGATGCCTTTCAGAATATCCGGCACGCCCGCCGAGAGATCGTTGTTGAGCAGCACCGCGCAGGGGTCGAAGCCTTCCAGCCCGATCCGGTCGCCCTTGCGGACGAGCGGCTCCAGCGTGAGACGCCCGCCCGCAGGCAGTTCCAGCGTGGTCGGCTGGGTGATCTCGGGAATCAGCGTGCCGATGCGCACGATGAGGCCGGTCTGGCGCAGGATGTGCGCCAGCACCGCGACGTTCTGCAGGTAGAAGGTGTTGCGGGTGTGGTTCTCGGGGATCAGCAGCAGGCGCTGCGCGTCGGGGCAAATCTTTTCCACCGCGCCCATCGCCGCGTGGATCGACAGCGACATGAACGACGGGTTGAGATTGTTGAAGCCGCCCGGAAACAGATTGGTATCGACCGGCGCCAGCTTGAAGCCCGCGTTGCGGATGTCGACCGAGGTATAGAACGGTGCCGACTGTTCTTTCCATTGCTGGCGAAACCAGTGCTCGATGGTCGGCTGGGCATCGAGCAGGCGCTTTTCCAGTTCCAGCAGCGGGCCGGTGAGTGCAGTGGTGAGGTAAGGGACCATAGAATAGACGGACTCCAAGAATGTTTTTATTTTAGGCCAAGCCGGATGTTTGACATCGTTTTGTTTCAGCCCGAGATCCCGCCCAACACCGGCAACCTCATCCGTCTCGCGGCCAACACCGGCTGCCGCCTGCATCTGATCGAGCCGCTGGGCTTCGACTTGTCCGACAAGCAGGTGGCGCGCGCCGGGCTGGATTACCACGACATGGCCTGCGTGACCGTGCATGCGGACTGGGAGGCGGTACAGGCGGCGTTGCCCGGCAGGCGCTGGTTTGCGCTCACCACCAAAGGGAGCGCCCGCTATGCCGATATCGCCTTTGGGCCCGGCGACGTGCTGCTGTTCGGCCCCGAATCGCGCGGCCTGCCCCCCGAGATCCTGGACCGGTTCGACGCGGGACATCGCCTGCGCCTGCCTATGCTGCCGGGATCGCGCAGCATGAATCTGTCGAATGCCGTCAGCGTGGTGGTGTTCGAAGCCTGGCGGCAAAACGGTTTTGCCGGAGGGGTGTGAATGGACGCAATGCAATGGCTGGAAGCGCTGAGTTACCTCGTCACCATCGTCGGCCTGCCGTTCGCCATCGGTGTGTACGTCTATGACCGCCGCCGCGACCGGCAGAACGACGAGGAGGAAATCTTCCTGCGGCTGTCCGACGAGTATGCCGATTTCATGCGGCTGGTCATCGACAACGCCGACCTGCATCTGCTGTCGCCCACCGTAAAGGGCGAACTCAGCGAAGAACAGCGGGAGCGCAAGCACGCCTTGTTCGCCATCCTGGTCAGCCTGTTCGAACGTGCCTATGTGCTGGTCTACGAAGAAAAGATGAGCCGCCAACAGGCGCGGCTGTGGCAGTCGTGGGAGGACTACATGCATGAATGGTGCACACGCCAGGATTTCCGCGCCGCCTTGCCGCCGTTGCTGCATGGCGAAGACCCGGGGTTTGTGGCAACGATCCGGCGGATTGCCGAGACGACTGCGAGCGCAGCGGGATAAGCGATGGTTGCCTGGGCCGGCGGGAGACGGCATGAAGCGGGCTGCAGGCAATGAACTGTCCGCGTGAACCCGCCTTTTATGCGGCGTGAAGGCGTAAAATCATAAAACCTATTTTTCCGGGGTATTCGTTGTCCGTCGCCATGCAGTCGTCCAGGCAGTCCGAAATCGCCCATGAGGTGATCGAGTCCGTGGTGCACCTGACCGAGCAACGGGACGAATTGACGTTGCTGCGCAGTCTGCAGGCGTCGATCCTAGAGATGCTGCCGGGCGTGCAGGTGTCCATGGTCTGCCTGGTGCCGGGCCCGCAGCACGGCCAGTGGGTCCAGGACGCGGCCTGCCCCCTGCCGAAGCCCATGTTCCCGGTGACCGATGCCTTGGTGGCGGAAGCGGCTAGTCTGAATGCCGATGCGCCGGCCAGGCAGACGGTTCAGGACGGTCAGAGCTATCTCATCAGCAGCCTGGGCTTGCTGGAGGACAGGCGGAAGGCGATCGTGCTCAGGCAGTCCGAATGGGTTGTGGCCGACCTGCGCATCGCCCAGGGGATGCTCAAGATCTACGCCAACTACGCGAAAATGCTGTTCGACAGCGAACGCGACACGCTGACCGGGCTGTACAACCGCAAGAAGCTGGAACAGAAACTGGGCGAACTGCTCACGGGCCGGCTCAATGGACGCAACCGGAAGCGCGACCGGGACACGGCCGATTACCTGGCCGTGATCGACCTCGATCATTTCAAGCGCATCAATGATAGCCACGGCCATCTGATCGGCGACGAGGTGCTCCTCGTTTTCGCCGGCCTGATGCGTAACGCCCTGCGTGATGTGGACTGGGTGTTTCGCTACGGCGGCGAGGAATTCGTCGTGCTGATCAAGGATGTATCACCCGAGACCATCGTGGCCATCCTTGAGCGCATCCGGATCAAGGTGCAGAACCATTGTTTTCCGCAGGTCGGACAGGTGACGGCGAGCATCGGCTACACGGCGATCGCCGACCAGAAGCTGCCGCCCTACGTATTCGAGGAAGCGGACAAGGCGCTGTATTACGCCAAGGAGAACGGCCGCAACCAGGTCTGCGACTACCGCGCGCTGGTATGCAGCGGCAAGCTCGCGCCGGAGAAACGTCACAGCGGATCGATCGAGCTCTTCTGAAGCGGCTTTCTTTTCCCGATGGCTACGCCCGATTTCATTCAGAAGTTCGTCTTGATTTCCCCGTTCGGCAGGGTATCGGTAACACCCGCCTGCACCCGGGATACACGGCATGTTGCGACCCCGAAAATCGGGTTCCTGCAGCCCCTCAGTGCGTCCGCAGCCAGTCAATAAGTGTATCCAGGGGGAGTGGCTGGCTGAGGTGGTAGCCCTGGGCCTGCTCGCATCCCATCCCCTTCAACAGGGCCAGTGTCTCGGCGTTTTCCACGCCCTCGGCGATGACGCTGAGCCCCAGGCTGTGGGCAAGGGCGACAGTGGAGCGCACGATGATCGCATCCTGGGTGTTGTCGTTCATGCCCATGACGAATGAGCGGTCGATTTTCAGGGCTTTAAGGGGGAGGCGCCGCAGGTAGGCCAGGGAGGAATAGCCGGTGCCGAAATCGTCGATCGCGATGTTCACGCCCATGGCTGCGATCTCCTGCAGCAGGACGACTGCACTGTCCGGATCGTACATCAGGGCGGTCTCGGTCAGCTCCAGTTCAACCTCCTGGTGGGGAATTCCGTGCGTGGCGATGGCATCTGCGAGTCGGGATACGTAGAGGGCATCCACCAGATTGCGTGCGGAAAGATTGATCGCAACCGGCTGTGTGTATCCGAGGTCATGCAGCTGGCGCTTGTCTGCCAGCGCGAGATCCATGACGGCGCGCGTAAAGGGATGAATGACTTCGTTCATTTCCACCAGGTGGAGGAAAGTGTCTGGGTAAAGGATGCCCAGTCGGGGATTCAGCCAGCGTACCAACGCCTCGAATCCCGTGATCTGTCCACTGGCGATGTCCAGCTTGGGTTGGTAATGCAGGATCAGTTCGCCATTCCGGACCGCCTGAACCAGCTCGCCGGCGAGTGCGAGACGGTCCGGGCTGTAGTCATCGAATCCGCGGTCGTAGACCACGACGCCCACAGTCAGCTTCTTCGCCTGGTACATCGCGACATCTGCCGCCCGCAACAGGGCATGACTGTTTTCACCGTGTTCTGGGTAATACGCCACCCCTACGCTCACACCAAGCTGCAAGGCCATGCCTTCCACCATGAAGGGACGGCGTAATGCTTCGGTCACGTGCCTTGCCAGCGCAACGGCATCGGTCTGGTCGGTCAGGCCGGTCAGCAATATGGAGAATTCGTCGCCACCCAGACGGCAGATCAGTGCGTCATATTCCGTGAGCGCTTCTTGCAGGCGCGGGCCGATGTGGGTCAACAGGTGATCGCCCACGTGGTGGCCCAAGGTGTCGTTGATTTCCTTGAAACGGTCCAGATCCAGTAGCAGGAGTGCGGTCTTTCCATCCGGGCTACGCCCGATCCGATCCGCAAACTCCTCGTGCAGGACGGAACGGTTAGGCAGGGCGGTGAGGCTGTCGTGCCTGGCCTGAAATGCCAGGCTGACGACATGGCGCGAATTGGCAATCGCCAGGGCAACCGTATTGCTGAAAGCACTGAGCGTTTCCAGTTCCACCTCGCTGAATGTCCGTTGTTCCCCGTAGACCAGGTTGATGCTGCCCAGCGGTTGTTCGTGATAGATCATCGGTATGACGACCCCCGAGTGCAAATCCGCAGCCACCAGGCCATCTCTCATGGCGGGGTACAGGCGCATGTCATGGGCAAAGTCATTGCTGACCAGCAAATGCTTGCTGGTCAGCGCCAGGCCGCTCAGGCTTCCCTCTAGGGGGAGGCTGGCGCCCAGTTGCGGCAATTCCGCCTTGAACCCGCGATTGGCTACCAGGTTCAGGCGAGCTGCGCCCGAATCCAGCAGGTAAATCGCAATATTTGGCGCGTGACTCAATCCGAGTAGGGCATCCATGGTTTCCTTCAGGATGTCGTCCAGTGCCAGCGAGGCGTGAAGACGGTTGGCCAGCTGGTTGATGAGGCGCAGGTTTTCGTTGCGCTCGATCAGGGCCTGGCGGGATTGCAGCAGTTCTGCCTCGGCTTTTTTGCGTTGGCTGATGTCGCGAACGGTGGCAAGGATGTGGGCCTCGTCCCCGATCATCACCATGTTTAGCGTAACTTCCGCGTCGAAGGGCGTGCCGTCGTAGCGTTGGTGGCGCCACTCGAAGAACTGGGTTTCGCCGTCGAAGGCCGCTGCGATTTTTTCTAGTGCCTTGGTTTTGGAGGGGCGTCCATCCGGCTGGAACTCGGGGGAATACCGATAAGGCGTGGCGCCGACGATCTGATCGCGCGTGCAGCCGAACATCTCCAGCGTTGCCGGGTTGCAATCCACGAATTGCTCACCCTTCATCAGGAAGATGCTGTCGCCTGCACGTTCGAACAGGGTGCGATAGCGCGCCTGGCTGTCGCGCAGATTGGCCTGGGCCTGTTTATGCGCGGACAGGTCGGCGGCGATCCCGATGAATCCCTCGATCCTGCCATCCGAGCCGTGCAACGGGGTGACCGATAGCCGTACCGGAAAACGGCTGCCATCCTTGCGTAGGCAGGTCCACTCGCGTTCCTCGGATTGGCCGCGCCTGGCTTTGGCGACGAAGACGTCAAAGCCAGGCTGGATGGGTTCGCCCAGTTCCTCACAGAGTTCGATAGCGTGTTGACGCATCTCGTCCTCGTCGTGGAAGAGGGCCGGGGTGCGTTCACCGATCACTTCTTCAGCGGTATAGCCCAGCATGCGCTGGGCCGCCGCGTTGAAGCTGACAATAATGCCGGCCGTGTTGGTGGAGATGATGCTGTAGTCGGCACCATCCAGAACGGCCTGTTGCCAGGCCGAGAGATGGGCGACCGCCGCGTCTGATTTGATCTGGCGTGCCCGCGAACGCCGATAGACCCACAGACCGCCAAACAGGAAGGCACCTAACAGCAGACTGGGCAGCAGCAGCTTTTGCAACCAGGAATGCACGATAGAACGCCAGGGAATGAGGGATGCCGCCAGCAGCCCATACTCGTCCATGCGTTCATAGACGACATAATGAAGACCCTGGTCGCGCGGCAGGTCGATCGTCATGACACCTTGCTCGTGCCTGACCGTGGCAAGCTGCTGGACGGTTCTGGGGTGGATCGGCTGACCATACGTATTACGTACACTGACCTGTTCCGAACCCGCGGGCAGCGGATAGAAATACTGGAGGTAATTGTCGTCGCGCAGTAGCGCCATCTGGATGTTCGGCGGCAGCGCGACGTGAGCCCCCAAGGTGGTGCCGCCATTGATGGAATATCCTGCTGTCATGACCGCCACGGTCCGGCCCAGTGGGTCGAGAATGGGTACGCGAACAGGGTTCACCCAAAGTTTCAGAGCCTGCATGTAATACGGCCTGCCAAGCTGGATGTGGCCGGAGGTGATGCTTGCGCGGAAGCTGTCGCGGGTTTCGGGTTGGTTCAGCAGATTGGGTAAAGGCTCCCCGTCCCGGATGCCGCTGACCAGGACGAGTTGCCCATCGGGCCTTGCCAGCCCCAATCCTGCCATTCCTGGATCAATCGACTTCATTCGTTCGATGAGTTCGCGTCCGCGTGCGGGGGACTGCAAGGCCCCTTGGGCGATCAGCTCGCTGCCCAATCCCCGCAGGACCAGTTCATAGTTCTTCAACGTGGTGCGCGTGTTCTGCACCAGGATGCCGTTGAAATAACGCAATTGCGTTTCGGCATCCTGTTTTGCGTCAACCCAATTCCGGGCGATGGCCATGAAATAGGCCAGCACGAAAAATCCGATCAAGACATAAAAAAGGCCGCGCAGAAGCCTGGGGTCGTTCTGGGATGATGGATTGCTGAGGCGGCTCATGCTGGCGGCGAGGCCTTATAGGCGGCTGTTCCCGGATAAAAAAGTTGTTGTGTTGTTGAATGCCGCCAGTCTTGTGCCGGGCATCGTGGCGTTCCCTCGGCGCGCCTCGGAGTCGGTGTGACGAGCATTACTAGTTTGGACTGTAGCTGGGCACTTACGCGACAACAAGCACGACTTGATGCGTGGATGCCTGAATGCAGGTCTGCCGCAGAACGGGCAATACGGTCTTCAGGAGCGGGATAGAGAGCGGGTTTTCAAAACTCGGCCTTGATTTCCCGGTTCAGCAGGGCATCGACTGCCTGGGCGGCGGGCAGGCCTTCAAACAGCATCTGGCAGACGGCGCGGGTGATGGGCATGTCGACGCCGAGTTCACCGGCAAGCGCGGAGACTTCGGGGGCAGTGGTGACGCCTTCTGCGACGTGGCCGAGTTCGCTGAGGATGGTATCGAGCGCCTGGCCGCGTGCGAGGCGCAGGCCGACCTGGCGGTTGCGCGAGAGGTCGCCGGTGGTGGTGAGGATGAGGTCGCCGAGGCCGGACAGGCCCATGAAGGTCTCGAAGTGGCCGCCAAGCTTGACCCCGAGGCGGGTCATTTCGGCGAGTCCACGGGTGATCAGCGCGGCGCGGGCGTTGTGGCCGAGTTGCAGGCCGTCGCAGATGCCGGCGGCGATTGCCATGACATTTTTCAGCGCGCCGCCGAGTTCGACGCCGATGACGTCGTCGTGCGCGTAGATCCGCAGGCGGTGGCTGGACAGGGTCTCGGCCAGATGGTGCGCCAGAACGGTATCGCGGGAGGCCAGCGTGAGCGCGGTAGGGTAGCCCTGCGCGACTTCCTGGGCGAAGCTGGGACCCGACAGCACGCCGGTCTGGCTGTGTGCGGGCAGCAGTTCGGCGATGAGCTGATGCGGCAATTTGCGGCTGCCGGGCTCGAAACCTTTGCATACCCAGACGATCGGCGGCAGGTCGGGGCGGGTGGCCAGCGCAGCCAGGGTGGGACGCAGGCCGCCGCTGGGAACGGCGATGACGATGAGGTCGGCCTGATCGACGACATGGCCGAGGTCGGGGCTGAAATGCAGCGCGTCCGGCAGCCTGCAATCAGGCAGATAGCGCGCGTTGACGTGCGCCGCGCGCATGGCGTCGAGTTCGGCTGCGTTGCGTCCCCACAGGGTGACGTCATGATGGGGCGCCCAGCTGGCCGCCAGCGCGGTGCCCCATGCGCCGGCACCGAGTACCGCCAGTTTCATTGTCCCCATACCTCGCGCACAGGCACCCAGCCGGCGAGGCCGTCGGCATGCTTCACCGGCAGCCAGCCGTAGGCGTCGGGCTTGCCGGTGACTTCGAGCAGGACGCCGCGTGCGGCACGAAACACGACGTCGGCATCGGCGTGGGGCTGCTGCCGGATGGCACTGGTTTCAGCCTTGACCATGACGCTTCGGGGGCCGCCGAGGGCGGATTTCTCGATCCACGCCAGGCGGCCGGTGTAGTCGCGCACCTTGACCCAGGCCGCGGTGTCGACGACGACTTC
>JAJYXA010000581.1 GCA_021791235.1 Pseudomonadota bacterium | reverse complement strand
ACAAACTCGGCGTACCCCGACTCTCATGACCTCAACTTCTCGAACCGCCCGGTGCGGACCCGCATGCCGGGTGGTGTGGGAGGGGTGCGGTCAGGATTGACCGTCCCCTATCCCGATTTTTGCGACGCCGTAACGGTATTATCCTAAAAACCGCAGTTGACCGCTCATCGTCTCAATGAGAACCGCATGAACACTGATGTTTTTGCCTCCGGTACGATTCATCTTTTGGGTGACTTCGCTACGCACCCGCTGACACGTCCGGTCGCGCGCCTGCCTTTGTCGCGCCTCCTTGCAAGCCCCGGCCTGTGGCGCACCCGCAAGGGGCAGGCCGGGGCTGTAAAGCCGCTGAAGCGGCAACAGCCACGCTCTCTGCTTCGCGGCAGACACACGCCCGAACGCACCATCGGGCGCGTCCAACTGCGGTTTCTAGGATCATTTCAGCGCCGCATGCCGAGGAGCCGTCCCACGTGAACCCCCAAGCCTTTCGTCGCATTGCAGTCGTTGCGCTGGGCGCGCTGGCGCTGACCCATTGCGCGCAAAACCCGGTCACCGGCGACAAGGATTTCGTGCTGATGTCCGAGCAGCAGGAAATCCAGATGGGCGCGCAGGCGCACCAGGACGTGCTGAAGGAGTATGCCGCGCTGGAGAACCCTGCGCTGCAGGCCTACGTCGCCGAGGTCGGCCAGCGGCTGGCGAAGCGGAGCCATCGGCCGAACCTGCCCTGGCACTTCACCGTGGTCGACAGCCCCGATGTGAACGCCTTTGCCCTGCCCGGCGGCTATGTGTACATCACGCGCGGACTCATGGCCTACCTGAATTCCGAGGCGGAGCTGGCCGGGGTGGTCGGCCACGAGATCGGCCACGTCACCGCGCGCCACGGCGTGCGCCAGCAGAGCGCGTCCACCGCAGTCGGGCTGGGCGCGGCGCTCGGCTCGATCCTGGTCCCGGGGATGAACAATCAGGCGGGCGCCACCCTGCTGCAGACGCTGGCGCAGGCCTGGACCGCGGGCTACGGCCGCGAGCACGAGCTGGAGTCCGACCGCCTCGGCGCCGAGTATCTGGCGAAAAGCGGTTACACCCCGCAGGCAATGATCGACGTCATCGGCGTGCTGAAAAACCAGGAACGGTTTGCCGCCGAGCAGGCCAGGCGCGACGGCCGCCCGCCGCGCACCTATCACGGCACGTTCGACACCCATCCCAGCAACGACGCGCGCCTCCAGCAGGTGGTGGGCGAGGCGAACAAATACGCCGTCGCCAATCCGCGCGAGGGCCGCAGCGACTATCTGCAGAAACTGGCCGGCGTCACCTTCGGCGACAGCCCGGATCAGGGCCTGATCCGCGACAACCTGCTGCTGCATGAAAAGCTCGGCCTGGCGATCCAGTTTCCGCCGGGCTGGCGGGTGCAGAACCGGCCCGACCGGGTGCTGGCGCTGAGTCCCAGGGGCGACGCACTGGTCGAACTGCAGCAGGGACCGAAGCACGACAGGCCGCTGGAAACGCTGCAGAAAAGCATCAAGCTCGATGTCGGCGCGCGCTACGACAGCGGCAAGCTCAGCGGCTACCCGGCCGCATTCGCCGCCGGCGCGCAGCAGGGCAAACCGGTGGTGGTGGCGGCCGTGGTGTTCAACGGCACGCAGTACCTGATTGCCGGCATGGCCAAGGACAAGGCGACCTATGAGCGCGAGCGCAACACCCTGCGCGCGGCGATCAACAGCTTTCGTGCGATCACCCCGGCCGAGCGGCAGGCGGCGCGGCCGTATGTGCTGCGGCTGATCACGGCGCAGCCCGGCATGACGATGGCGGCTCTCGCGCGGCAGTCGCCGCTGGGCGCCGAGGCCGAAAGCCAGCTGCGCCTGATGAACGCCCTTTACCCAGACGGCGAGCCCAAACCGGGCCAACTCCTCAAAATTGTTCAGTAAGCACGCGTTCTCCCTTCGGCAGCTTGGGCTGCTGCTGCTCTGCGCGGCCTGGCTGCTGCCGGGGCTGGTGGGGCACGCGCCGTGGAAGGGCGGCGACGGCGAGCACTTCGTGCAACTGTGGCTGCTGCTGCAAAGCGGCGCGGCGCCGCAGGCCGTATCCGCCACGCCGCCCCTGTATTACTGGGTGGCGATGGCCACGGCCTGGCTCACCTCGCCGATCCTGGAGCTGGCCGACGGCGCGCGCCTGGCCTCGGGGCTGTTCATCGCGCTGGCGCTGTTTTTCGTCGCGCGCGCGGCTCGCGTCCTGTATGGCGCAGAGGCCGGCTGGGCGGCCGCGCTGATCCTGCTGGGCTGCATCGGCCTGTTGGTGCGCGGCCACGAACTCAATGCCGCGACCGCCCAGTTCGCCGCCGCCGCGATCATGCTGTACGGCATCGCCGGCCTGCCGCGGGGCGCGCGCAGCGGCGGGGTGTTTGGAGCCGGCGCGCTTGGCGGTGGCACGGCATTGATGCTGCTCGCCGGCGGCGCGGCGGAAGCCGCGTTGTTCCTGACGCTGGCCGCGCTGTCGCCGCTGGTGATGGCGGAATACCGCAGCCCTGCGGCATACCGTGCGCTGGCCTGGAGTGTGGGCGGCGCGCTGCTGTTCGGTGCAGCATGGCTGGCGTTCCTGGCTACGCAGCAGATTCCGCTGAAGAACGCATTCAACCTGCACCGCTGGCTGGGCGGTGAAGGCCTGCGTCCCGGCTATTACTTCGGCATCCTCGGCTGGTACGCCTGGCCGGCGTGGCCGCTGGCGGCGTGGGCGGTCTATCGCGGGCGCCGCCAGTGGCGAACGCCGGACATCGTGCTGCCGGCCGGCGCGCTGCTCGGCCTGCTCGGCCTGTATGCCCTCGACGCGCACCCCGGCGAGGAGCAGGGTCTTATCCTGCTGCTGCCGCTGGCGCTGCTCGGCGCAAACGGGCTGTTCACCCTGCGGCGCGGTGCGGCCAATGCCCTGTTGTGGTTCGGCGTCACGCTGTTCGGCTTCATTGCGCTGGTGCTGTGGGTCTACTGGAGCGCGCACGACCTCGGCAGCCCGGCGCGGCTGGCGGGGCGGCTGACCAGGCTGGGCCTGACCGGCGTCGGCGAATTGCGTCCGTGGGCGCTGGCGTTGGGCCTTGTCGCCACGCTGATCTGGCTCGGGTTCCTGATGCGCGTGCAGCGCTCGCCGCTGCGGCCCGTGCTGGTGTGGACGGCAAGCATGACCTTCATCTGGGTCCTGCTGATGGCGCTGTTCCAGGCGCCGCTCGACCGTCGCCTGAGCTATGCCAGCGTAGGCGAGGCGCTGGCGGCGCGGGTGCCGTCCGCGGACTGCATCCAGACGGTTCAGGTGCGCAGCCAGCAGCGCCTGCTGCTGGCCTATCACAGCGGTCGCCGGCTTGCGCCTGCCGACATCGGCTGCAACTGGCTGCTGGTGGAAACCCGCCGCCGCGAGGTCGAGCCGCATGTCCCGGCCGACTGGGTCAAGCAGTGGGAAGGCGCGCGTCCCGGCGACCGCTCTGACCGCTTTCACCTGTATGGCCGCCGCCGCTAAGGGACCGAAGATGGCGCACGTGGCGGCCGTCATTCTGGCGGGCGGCGAGGGCCGTCGCATGGGCGGCGCCGACAAGGGGCTGGTCGCGTATCAGGGGCGTCCGCTGATCGAATGGGCGCTCGCCGCACTGGCGCCGCAAGTCGGGGAAATCGTCATCAGCGCCAACCGCAACCTCGATACCTATGCGGCCTACGGCCGCCGCGTGCTGCCCGATACCCTGCCCGATTTTCCCGGCCCGCTGGCGGGCGTGCTGGCGGCGCTCGAAGCGGTGGCGGCGGAGTGGTTGCTGGTGGTCCCGTGCGATACGCCGCACCTGCCGCCCGATCTGGCGCTGCGCCTGCTGGGCGCGGCGCAGCTGGAGAACGTGCCGCTGGCAGTGGCGGCGGACGAGACGCGCGCGCACCCCAGCTGCTTCATCGTGCGCACCGACCAGCGCGACGATCTCGCTGCGTATCTGGCGCGAGGCGAGCGTGCGGTGCGTCACTGGCAGGCGGGATTGGCTTCGACGGCGGTTCGGTTTGACGCTGCCTGCTTTGCCAATTTCAACCAGCCCCAGGATTTGCAGACAGGGTAAAGCCGGAGCGGCGTCTTGTTGAATCGACCCGGAAAATGCCCCGGTTCCAACTCCCCCGCGATGGCATTTAAACTTGTGCCATAACGCCCTTGCGCGTCAGACATTCAGGAGGATACCCCATGAAAACCGCACGCCGATCCCTGATCCTTGCGCTCGCGATGATGGTGTCGGCGCCGTCCATCGCGACAGCGGACAGCAACGCACCGTGGAGCCGGGCGGCACTGAAAGCGACGGTCTACGCGCCGCAGAAAGTGGTCTACGATGTGGCCGTGTCGGGCAAGGCGGAGCTCGAAGGGGTTCTCGATCGCGTGAGCTACCTGAACAATCTCTACCAGGCGAATCCTTTCGATTCTTCCATCGTGGTGGTGCTGCATGGCGACGAGATTCCCCTTTTCGCGACAAAAAACCACCGGCAAAGCCGCGAGTTGATGGCGCGTGCGCAGAGCCTCACGCAGGCGGGCCCCATCGAATTCCGCATGTGCGTCGTGGCGGCGCGTGCCCGCGGCTATCACCCCGAGGATATCCACGGATTCGTCCGCATGGTGCCGATGGCGGACGCCGAGCTCGTCAAGCTGCAACGGGAGGACGGGTATGCCTACATGCGCTGATCCGCGCGGGCTGGTGCTGGCCTGCGCGCTGCTGTTCGGCATGGCGGCGTCGGCCGCGACGCCGGTGGAGACGCCCTACGGCGCGGTCAGCCTGCCCTTCGCCCTGCACAAGATTCCGGCTGCCCCCGTGTATTACGTCGTCGGACTGTCGGGCGTGCCCGATTCGGTGAACGAGGGCCATACCTCGAACGCGGGCTTCGTGGTCACCGAGGCGGGGGTGGTGGTGTTTGACGCGCTCGGCACGCCGGCCCTGGGCTACCGGCTGCTCCAGCGTATCCGCGGGGTGACGGACAAGCCCGTCAAGTGCGTCGTGGTCAGCCACTACCATGCCGACCACATCTATGGCCTGCAGGCCTTCAAGGAGCACGGCGGCGCGCCCACTGTGCTGGCCCAGCGCGGCACCCTCGGCTATGCCGGGGGCACGGCGGACAGCCAGGGCGAGGATGCCGCGCGCCGGCTCGAGCAGCGCCGCCAGGCCTTGTTCCCCTGGGTGGACGAGAAGACCGTCATCGTGGCGCCGGACCAGGTCTTCGACCAGGAAATCGCCTTCGAGCTGGGGGGCGTCCGGTTCGAAGTCAGGCACCTCGGGCCGGCCCATGCCCCCGGCGATTCCATCATGCGGGTCAAGAATTACGGGGTGCTGTTCGGCGGCGACGTGATCTACGGCGGCCGCGTTCCCTTTCTCGACAGCCCCGAAACCGACATCGAGCGGTGGCTGGCGGGTCTGGATTACATCGCCGGCCTGAAGGACCAGGTGCGCTACATCATTCCCGGACATGGCACGATGTCGGAGGATGCCCGGCAGGTGGTGGAAGCGACCCGGAATTACATCCTGTACGTGCGCGAAGCCATGGCCAGGGCCGTCAGGGACTTCGTTCCTTTCGACCAGGCCTACCGGGACACCGACTGGTCCCGATACGAAAAGCTGCCCGCCTTCGACGCCAGCAACCGGGGCAACGCCTACCGGATTTATCTGGAGGAGGAAGCCCGGTCCCTGCGCTAGCTCACCGGTTTCGCGGGGCCGTCATCGATGACGACGACCTGCGCGGCTCCGCAACCCAGCTGCGCCGGGTGCCTCTCTGCGGATTTTTGCAGCGGCAACGCGCCACAGCGCTTGGCGGCGCTGTGCTCAATCAGCCTTGGCGGCTTTCTGCTATCTGCGCGCAATACTGCTGCAGATGTTCCGGCACGCCTGGCGGGCAGACCCCGCATTCGCGGTTGCCGGGCACGGCGTAGTCGATGAACCTGGGGTAGGCGAGCTTGAGGCCGTTCATCAGCGCGACGAAGTCTTCCAGCGTACGGTCGCCACCCAATCGCGGATTGCGCGCCTTTTCCTGGCCGATGGTGCTGATGCGGCGCTGCTCATAGTCGTGCGCCGGGTAGACCAGGGTGTCGTCGTCATACGAGAAAAGCTTTCCGCGCACCGAGTGGTACAGCGCCGCCGGGTCGCCGCTCTGGAAGTCGGTGCGGCCGCAGGCGTCGATCAGCAGCGCGTCGCCGGTGTAGAGCCGGCCGGCGTGGGCATAGGCGAAGTGATTGTCGGTGTGGCCGGGGGTGTGGATCGGCGTCAGCTCGATGGATCCCATTTTGAACGGAATGCCGTCGACGATGCCGACGTCGGTGCACGGCAGCGCGTCGAGCGCGGGGCCGGCGATGCGGCTGCCGGCGACCTCCTTCAGCTTCTTCGCCGAGGTGATGTGGTCGGCGTGGATGTGCGTCTCGACTGTGTAGGCGAGCTTCAGCCCCAGTTTGTTGACCTCGGCGAGGTCGCGCTCCCAGGTCGGCAGCACCGGGTCGATGAGGAGCGCCAGGCCGGTGTCCTCGCAGCCGAGGAGGTAGGTGTAGGTGCTGGAAACGGGTTCGAACAGCTGCTTGAAAATCATGCGGGTCTCCTGAAGGTTGTCAGGATGCGGCAAGTGCTTCGTCCAGAAGTTCCACCCAGTGTCGTACCGGGATCCGGGTGCCCGATTGCAGGTGGGTGAGGCAGCCGATGTTGGCGGTGACGATCGTCTCCGGCTGGCCGGCCTGCAGGTGGCCGAGCTTGCGGGCCTTGAGCTGGCCGGCGATCTCGGGCCGCAGGATCGAATAGGTGCCGGCCGAGCCGCAGCACAGATGCTTTTCCGCCACCGGCGCGAGCTCGAAGCCGGCGTCGGCCAGCAGCGCCTCGACGCCGCCCGAGAGCTTCTGGCCGTGCTGCAGGGTGCAGGGCGGGTGGTAGGCGATGCGTCTTTGGGTGAGGGGTGAGGGGTGAGGGGCGAGGGATTTCAGCGCGGCCGCTTCGCAAACGAGGATTTCCGAAATGTCTTTCGTCGCGGCGGAGACGCGCGCGGCTTTTTCCGAATACGCGGCGTCGTTGCGCAGCAGCCAGCCGTAGTCCTTCACCATCACGCCGCAGCCCGAGGCGGTCATCACGATGGCTTCCGCGCCGGCGTCGAGGTGCGGCAGCCAGGCGTCGATGTTGCGGCGCGCGGCGGCGAGGCCTGCCTCGGTGTCGCCGAGATGATGCGCCAGCGCGCCGCAGCAGCCGGCTTCGTCGGCGGCGATCAGCGAGATGCCGACGCGATCGAGCACGCGCGCGGTGGCGGCGTTGATGCTGGGTTTGAGGCCGGGCTGCACGCAGCCCTGCAAGACCAGCATGCGGCGGGCGTGGCGCGCTGCGGGCCAGTCGCCCGCGGCTTCGGCGGCCGGGATGCGGGATTTCAGGAAAGCGGGCATCAGGCCGCGCACGCCCCGGCCGAGTTTCAGCGCGGCGTTGAACAGCAGCGGCGAGCCGAGCCCGGTTTTCAGCGCCGTTCGGGTGGCGGCTTCGGCAACGCCGCGTCCGACGATTTCCTCGACGACATGGCGCCCGATGTCGAGCAGCTTGCCGTATTCCACGCCCGACGGGCAGGTGGTTTCGCAGTTGCGGCAAGTGAGGCAGCGGTCGAGGTGGAGCTGGGTCTTGGCGGTCGGCGTCGCGCCCTCGAGCACCTGCTTCATCAGGTAGATGCGTCCGCGCGGCGAGTCGAGTTCGTTGCCGAGTATCTGATACGTGGGGCAGGTGGCCAGGCAAAACCC
Organism: Pseudomonadota bacterium; assembly: GCA_021791235.1. Next base: position 3,054 of record JAJYXA010000581.1, on the reverse strand, counting down.
GCAATGCACGCAACTGCGCAGGATGCGTTCGGCGATCTCGCCCTCGGGGATGTTGCGGTAGGGTTCGGCGAGCGTGGTCTGCATGTCAGAAATCGGGATAGAGCCGGCCGCGATTGAAAAGACCCTTGGGGTCGAAGCGCTGTTTGAGATTGCGGTGCAGGGTGGAAAGCGCAGGCGCGAGCGGGGTGAAGACGCCGTCGGGCGGCGCATTGCCGCGGAACAGGGTGGCATGGCCGCCGGCAATTTTCGCCGCTTCGCGCAGTGTGGCCGCCGGTAGATCGGAGGCCAGCCAGCGCGCGGCGCCGCCCCATTCGATCCACTGCACCTCGCCTCCCGGTCGATTGGAGACAGCCAAGGGCGGCGTGGTCGACTTCACTGCCAGCCGCCACAAGGGCCGCTTGTCGAAGAAGGGCGTTGCCTGGTCGCGCAGGCGCTGCCAGAAGGCGGCGGCCTCCTTCAGCGCCTCGCCACCGAGTTTGGCCTGCGCGGCCTGCACCGCGGACGCCGCGCCCGACAGCCGCACCGTCAGCAGGCCGGCGTGCCAGCTGATGGCCGACAGCGGCAGCGGCTGCCCCGCCCACTGGTTCATTTTCAGGATCGCAGCGGCTTCGTCGAGCTCGAACCGCAGCGTGGTTTCCGCCGCCGGCTTCGGCAGCACCTTGAGCGAGATTTCGGTGAGGAGGCCGAGCGTGCCGAGCGCGCCGACCATCAGCCGCGACACGTCGTAGCCGGCGACGTTCTTGATTACCCGGCCGCCGAAGCGCAGCGCCTGCCCGGTGCCGTCGATCAGGCGCACGCCGAGCACGAAGTCGCGCGCCGCGCCGGCGTAAGGGCGGCGGGGGCCGGACAGCCCGGCGGCGATGCAGCCGCCGAGAGTGGCCGGGCCGCCGAAGTGCGGCGGTTCGAACGCCAGCATTTGTCCCTCTCCGGCGAGCAGCGTCTCGATTTCTGCGAGCGGGGTGCCGGCGCGCGCGGTCAGCACCAGTTCCTTCGGCTGGTAATCGACCACGCCGTTGAGAGCGCGCGCGTCGAGGATATCGCCGGCGCCGGCGTTGCCGTAGAACGTCTTGCTGCCGCCGCCCCGGATGATGAGCGGCGTATTGTTTTCGTGCGCGGCGCGGATGCGCTCGATGGTGGCGTCCAGCATCAGAACCTCGGCAGCTCGGGATGCGGCAGCTGTCCGCCGTGGACGTGCATCGCGCCCCACTCGGCGCAGCGGTGCAGCTCGGGCACGGCCTTGCCGGGGTTGAGCAGTTTGTCGGGGTCGAACGCGGCCTTCACGTCGTGGAAGCGGGTCAGCTCCGGCGCGGCGAACTGCGCGCACATCTGGTTGATCTTTTCCAGGCCGACGCCGTGTTCGCCGGTGATGGTGCCGCCGACTTCGACGCACAGTTCCAGGATCTTGCCGCCGAAGCTTTCCGCCTTGTGCAATTCGCCCGGCGTGTTGGCGTCGAACAGGATCAGCGGATGCAGGTTGCCGTCGCCGGCGTGGAACACGTTGGCGACGGCGAGGCCGTATTCCGCGCCCATCTCGCCGATGCGTTTCAAAACATGCGGCAAAGCGCCACGCGGGATGGTGCCGTCCATGCAGTAGTAGTCGGGCGCCAGCCGCCCGACCGCGGGGAAGGCGGCCTTGCGCCCGGCCCAGAATTTGAGGCGCTGCTCCTCGCTCTCGGCGGTGCGGATTTCGATCGCGCCGGAGGCTTCGAGCACCTCGCGCACGGTGAAGATGTCGGCCGAGACTTCCTCGTTGACGCCGTCGACCTCGCACAGCAGCAGCGCCTCGCAGGCTAGCGGATAGCCGGCGCGGACGAAGGCCTCGGCGGCCTGGATGGCGAGGCGGTCCATCATCTCAAGGCCGGCGGGAATGACGCCGGCGGCGATGATGTTGCCGACCGCGGCGCCGGCTTTCGCCACGTCGTCGAAGGCCGCCAGCACCACCTGCGCGCGCTCGGGGCGCGGCAGCAGCTTGACCGTGACTTCGGTGATCACCGCCAGCATGCCTTCCGAGCCGGCCAGCAGCGCCAGCAGGTCGTAGCCGGGCGAGTCGAGCGATTCGCTGCCGATTTCGAGCAGCTGGCCGGCTATGGTCCAGGCGCGCAGCCTGAGGATGTTGTGCACGGTGAGGCCGTATTTCAGGCAGTGCACGCCGCCCGAGTTTTCCGCCACGTTGCCGCCGATCGAGCAGGCGATCTGCGACGACGGGTCGGGCGCGTAGTAGAGGTTGTGCTGCGCGACGGCTTCGGAAATCGCCAGGTTGCGCACGCCTGGTTCGACCACCGCGGTGCGCCCCAGCGGGTCGATGGCCTTGATGCGGTTGAGCCTGGCCAGCACCAGCAGCACCGCGCCGTCGACCGGTAGCGCGCCGGCGGCCAGCCCGGTGCCGGCGCCGCGCGCCACCACCGCGACCTTCTCCGCGTGGCACAACTGCAGGATCGCCGCCACCTGCGCCTCGTTCTCCGGCAGCGCCACCACATCGGGCGTGTTGCGGTAGGCCGCCAGGCCGTCGGACTCGAAGGGCAGCAGGTCCTCGCGTTCGTGCAGCACGCAGTGCGGCGGCAGCAGGCTGCGCAGCTTGGACAGGAAGGCGGAACTCAGCATGAAAACGTCGGGGTGTTGGTTCAGGCTGCGAGTTTAGCCGGGCTCGCCTGCGCGTGCGAGGGCGCGAGCCGCCGGTAGGCTTCCGCCAGCGCGCCATCGCCGCCGACGTTGCCGGGAAAGATGACGACGGGCAACTGCGGCAGGCGGTGGTCGGGCGGCGTCTGCACCACGGTGACGCCGGGCAGGATCTGCCCGAGCACGCGCGATGCGGTGAGCGCAAGCCCGGTCGACAGCACGTCGTTGGAGGTGATGCCGCCCTTGCCGATGAGAAAGCCCAGCGTCGCCGGCAGCCGTTGCACCACGTCCATCAGCGCGCCCGACACCGCTTCGCCGAATTTCAAACGCTCCGCCGTGCTGGCGAACTGGCGTTCGCTGCGGCTGGTGAACACCACAGGGGTGAGGCCGCGCGCGTGGGCGTGGGCGATGCCCGCCGTCAGTTCGTCGACCACTGCG
>JAJYXA010000475.1 GCA_021791235.1 Pseudomonadota bacterium | reverse complement strand
CTCATGACCTCAACTTCTCGAACCGCCCGGTGCGGACCCGCATGCCGGGTGGTGTGGGAGGGGTGCGGTCAGGATTGACCGTCCCCTATCCCGATGTGCGGTGGGTGATGCATATGGCCCGAACGGCTCATTTCCTGCGTTTTTCTGGATGGGTGTTTTGTAACCTTCTTTCTTCAGAGTGGTGGCTGAACCGTGCGAGTCCCTCGCATTTTTTCCCGTTTCCGTTGGAGAAAAACATGAAGCATCTGGCCCACCCCCTCGCTGTCGGCGTGCTGTTGTCGCTTTCCGTGCAAGTCCAGGCGGCCTGTCTGGATACCCGCCCCAGCGTTTTTGCCGGCACGGTGGATTCCACGGTGCCCAATCAGGAGGTCGGCGGGGTGTGCATGAACGATCTCATCGTCGACGCTGCCGCCGAGGGCGCCAACTGGGGCAATCATGGCGCGTTTGTGAGCGCGGTGTCCGGACTGACGCGGGACTGGCTGAAGGCGAAAGCCATCAGCAACACGGAACGGAGCCGGATCGTGAGCGCCGCGGCCCGGTCCGATGTGGGTGACACCTTGCTGGTCAAGATTGCCGCCATCAACGATTTCCACGGCCAGTTGTTCAGCCCGGGGAATTTTGCCGGCAAGCCGGTGGGCGGCATCGATGCCCTGGCGGCTTACGTGAATGCCATCCGCGCCAAGTCGCCCAACAGCGTGGCGGTGTCCGCCGGCGACCTGATCGGCGCGACGCCGCTGGTCTCGGCCCTGTTCCACGACGAGCCCACGATCGAAGGCATGAATATCCTGGGCCTGGACTTCAATGCCGTGGGCAACCACGAATTCGACGAGGGGCGCGACGAGCTGCTGCGCATGCAGAACGGCGGCTGCCACCCCACCGACCCCAACTCCTGCCAGGGCGATGTCGTGGGAACGCCTGTCCCGTTCGAGGGCGCCCGGTTCAAGTTCCTGGCGGCCAACGTCACCGAAAAGGCCGACGGCAAGACCCTGTTCCCGGCGTATGCGATCAGGAACTTCCAGGGCAACAAGGTGGCCTTCGTCGGCATGACGCTGGAAGCCACGCCCAGCATCGTCACCCCCAGCGGCATTGCCACGCTGGATTTCCACGATGAGGCCGACACGGTCAATGCGCTGGTCCCCGAGCTGAAAGCGCAGGGCGTGGAAACCGTCGTGGTGCTGGTTCACGAAGGCGGCCGGGATACCACCGGCGCGGTCATCAACGACTGCAGCAACGTTTCCGGCGCGATTCTCGACATCGTCCGGCGCCTGGATGACGCGGTGGACCTGGTCGTCAGCGGCCATACGCACCAGGCCTATCTGTGCAGCCTGCCCAACAGGGCGGGCCGCAATATCCCGGTGACCAGCACCAACGCGCAGGGACGGACCGTCACCGAGATCGATCTGGTCATCGATACAGAAACGCGCGACGTGGCCGGCATTGCCGTCGACAATGTGGTGGTGGATCGCAGCAACACGGCCGTCACCCCGGTGGCCGCGCTGACCGCGCTGGCGAACAACTACAATGCCTTGGCCGCGCCGCTCGCCAACACGCCCCTGGGCAGCATCACGGCCGCCGTCACTCGCAGCACCAATGCCGCGGGCGAGTCCGCGCTGGGCGATGTGATCGCCGATGCGCAGCTGGAAGCCACCGCCGCCCCCGAACCGGGGGGCGCGGTGATCGCCGTGATGAACCCGGGCGGCATCCGGGGCGACTTCACATACCCGAGCAGCGCAGCGCTGGAGGGCGACGGCGTGGTGACCTACGGCGAGGCTTTCAGCGTGCAGCCTTTTGGCAATTCCCTGGTGACCAAGACCTTCACCGGCCAGCAGATTTATGACCTGCTGGAGCAACAGTGGGGCGCGCTGCAGCCTTTCGCACGCATCCTGCAGGTGTCGGATGGCTTCAGCTACCAGCACACGTTCGACACCGCGCCCGCCAGCTTCGCGGCACAAAAAGGCGGCCAATACGTCTGCGACGGCAGCGTCAAGCTCAATGGCGTGGCGATCGACAAACTCGCCAGCTACCGCGTGACCATGAACTCCTTCCTGGCCTCGGGCGGCGACAATTTCACGGTGTTCAACCAGGGCACTGCCCAACTGGGCGGCCCCCTCGACCTCGACGCGATGCAGCAGTACTTCACGGCGCACAATCCGGTCGTGCCCGGCGCGCAGGACCGCATTGTCCGGCTTGCTGCCTGCCCGGCGCCTTGAAGCGGTAGAAGGGGCCTTCTTTATTCTGGACAGGCGAGCAGCTTTCGGGCCGCTTTTTTGCGTGTACAAGTTGCGCAGGCGGATTGTTTGTTGTGACTGCGCATGGCACCGATATGGCCCGTTCGGGCCATATCGGTGTTTACGTACTGTCATCACTGCTCCGGATAATCCGGCGTTTGATGTATCCCGGTTGAACACCCATGCGCGCCCTTGCTGTTGCGATTACCCTGCTGCTCTCCCTGTTTTCCGCGGCCAGCCATGCCTGGTGGAACGAGGACTGGGCCATGCGCAAGAAAATCACGCTGACCAATCCGGCGGGCGAGGTCGCCGATGCGCCGGTGCTGATCCGCCTGCACACCGGCAATTTCGATTTCCTCTCGGCCAACGAAAACGGCAGCGATTTGCGCGTGGTGGCGGGGGACGACGCCACCGAACTCAAGTTCCACATCGAGAAATGGGACGGCATCAACCAGTTGGCGCTGGTGTGGGTGAAAGTGCCCAAGCTGGCCGCGCAGACCGAGGCCTGGCTGTATTTCGCCAATCCCGAGGCGGCGCCCGCGTCCGATCCCAAGGGCAGCTATGACGCCGCCAGCGCGGTATTCCATTTCAACGAGGCGGGCGGCAACCCGGCCGACAGCGGGCCGAACGGGCTCGACGCGACGGCCTTCGGCGGCGAACGCGCGGCGGCGTCGTTTGCCAACGGCGGCGCCAGGTTCAATGGGTCGCAAAGCCTGACGCTGCCGGCGATCAACGCGGTCGGCGGGATGAGCGTGGCGATGTGGCTGAAGCCGGCCGCGCTCGACGGCGAATTGCTGCAGGCGGGCGGATTGAGCGCTGTGCTGGCGGGCGGCACGGTGACCGTGCAGGCGGGCGGGGCGAGCGTCGCCGCCGGCGCGCCGCTCACGGCGGGCAAGTGGCATCACCTGGCGATCACGGTCGACGGCACGCTCAAGGTCTACGTCGACGGCAAGCTGGCGGGCGAGGCGCCGGGCGCCGCGCTGCCGGAAGGTGCCATGACCGTGGGCGCCGGCTACCACGGCGAGCTCGACGAGGTGCAGCTCGCCGGCCAGGTGCGCGACGCCGCGTGGATCGCGGTGCAGGCGGCGCAGGGGCCGGACGGCACGCTGGTGATGCTGGGCGAGGACGAGGCCGGCGAAGGCGGCGAATCGGCTTCGTACTTCGGGGTGATCCTGCAATCGGTGACGCTGGACGGCTGGGTCGTCATCGGCGTCCTGGCGGTGATGCTGGTGGTGGCGGCGTGGGTGATGATCGACAAGGCGGGCTACGTCAACCGCGTCGACAAGTCGAACAGCCGCTTCATGGAGAAATTCCGCGAGCTGTCGACCGATCTGGCGATGATCGACAAGGCCAGGGGACTGGCCGACGAGTTCCGCCATTCCCCGCTCTACCGCATCTATCACATCGGCGCGGTCGAACTGGGCCGCCGTTTCAAGGATACCGATGCCAGCCACGGCGCGCAGACGCTGTCGCCGCAGTCGCTCGACGCCATCCGTGCCAGCCTGGACGCCGGCCTGGTGAAGGAGAACCACAAGCTCAACCGGCTGATGGTGCTCCTGACCATCGCGATTTCCGGCGGGCCTTTCCTCGGCCTGCTCGGCACCGTGGTCGGCGTGATGATCACCTTCGCGGCGATCGCCGCCTCCGGCGACGTCAACGTCAACGCCATCGCTCCCGGCATCGCCGCCGCGCTGGTGGCCACGGTGGCGGGCCTGGCGGTCGCGATTCCCGCGCTGTTCGGCTACAACTACCTCGGCTCGCGCATCAAGACGATTTCGGCGGACATGCACATCTTCGTCGACGAATACATCACCAAGCTGGCCGAGAACTACAGCCGCTAAGCATGATGATGAATTCAAACCCCTCACCACAGAGGCACAGAGGCACGGAGAAAGTCCGGCATATAACGGATGCTCCGTTTTCCCGTGCCTATCAGTCTTCAGATAAGAGAAAACCTGAAGTTGTCATTGCGAGGAGCGTAGCGACGCGGCAATCCAGAAATGTGCGATTGATCCATGCGCTGGATTGCCGCGCTTCGCTCGCAATGACAAGGATAGGGAATTGTTCAGTGCTTTCTGGTGGGATGAAGGATCAATCCTTGTCTTTTCTCTGTGCCTCTGTGCCTCTGTGGTTAAAGGGTTTTCACCCATGAAAGTCCAGGAAGACAACGAACCGTTCGACGACATCAACGTGACGCCGATGCTGGATCTGGCCTACGTGCTGCTGGTGATTTTCATCATCATGACCACCGCGTCGGTGCAGGGCATCAAGGTCAACCTGCCGAAGGCGAGCAACGCGCCCAGCCTGGCCAAGCCGCAGACCAAGGCGATCACCATCACCGAGACCGGGCAGATTTTTCTCGACACCTATCCGGTGAGCCTTGACGAACTGCGCACCCAGCTCGGCGCGCTGAAAGCCACCAACCCCGAGCTGCCGGTGGTGGTGAAGGGCGACACCGTGGTGCAGTACGGCCGCGTCATGGAAGTGCTCGAACTGCTGGGCCAGCTCGACATCACGCAATTGGGTCTCGTCACCCAGAAGCTGGTGAAGTAAAGAGCATGGACGACCGCAAACCGGCCTGGGTGCGCTGGGGCGGCGTTGCGCTGGGGCTGGTTGCAGCCGTGCTCATCGGCATCTGGCTGAAGGACATCCTGGTCAGCGACAAGCCGGCCCGGAAACCGTCCTTGCTGCAGATCACCCTGGTGCGCCCGCCGCCTCCGCCGCCCAGGCCGCCGGAGCAGAAACCGCCCGAGCCGGAGGTGAAGGAGGAAGTGAAGATCGACCAGCCGCAGCCCACGCCCGAGCCGCAGCAGGCCGAGGCGCCGCCGCCCGGCGCGGATCTGGGCGTGGACGCCGAAGGCAGCGGCAGCGGCGACGGCTTTGGCCTGGTCGGAAAAAAGGGGGGCGCGGATTTAATCGGAGGCGGCCCCAGGGGCAACCCGTGGGTCTGGTACGACGCGCTGGTGAACGATGCGGTGAATTCGGCGTTCCAGGCGGCGCTGGAACGCGAGAAAGCGCTCAAGAACAGGAACTACAAGGTGATCGTGAAGGTATGGATCGGCAGCGACGGCGAGGTGACGCGCGCCGCCTTGATGGACAGCACGGGCGATGCCCGGGCCGACGAGGTGCTGAAGGAGGCGTTGAAGGGCATGCGCGCCCTGCGCGGCGGCCCGCCGGCGGATATGCCGCAACCGATAAAAATCCGCGTGACTTCACGCGCCTGAGAGTGAACAAGAGAACGGTATGACGATACGAAGGAAAGTGGTGGCGGTGGCGGTGGCGGCGGCGTGTTCGGGCAGCGCGCTGGCGGCGCCCGACGACGAGCGCGCACGGATCGAGCTGCTGCACGAAACCACGCTGAACCTGATCCAGTTGCTGGTGGAGCAGGGCGTGCTGAAGCAGGAGGCCGCCGAGGCGATGCTGAAGAAGGCCGAGCGGCAGGCGGCCGAGAAAACCGCCCGGGCCAAGGCCGCCGAGGCGGAAGCCGACAAGGGCGTGGTGCGCGTGACCTACGTGCCGGAAACCGTCAAGCGCGAAATCCGCGAGCAGGTGCGGCAGGAAGTGGTGGCGCAGGCCAAGCTGGAGCGCTGGGGCGACGTCAACGCGGTGCCGGAATGGCTCGACCGGCTGAAGTGGGAAGGCGACATCCGGCTACGCTACCAGGACGACCTGTTCGCCGACGGCAATGCGCCTGAAACCGTTTTCCAGGCAATCGGCCAGAACGTCAGCAACACCCTGGAAGACCGCCAGCGCGAGCGGATGAGAATGCGCCTGGGACTGAACGCCAACGTCACCGGCGGCGTCGATGCGGGCATTCGCATCACCACCGGCAACACCGCCGACCCGGTGTCGACCAACCAGACGCTCGGCAACACCGGCAACAAATACAGCCTGGTGCTCGACCGCGCCTTCCTCAAGCTGCGGCCGGTCGACGATCTGACCCTGTGGGGCGGCCGCATTCCCAATCCTTTCTTCTCCACCGACCTGGTGTGGGACGTCGACGTCAATTTCGAGGGCGCGGCGGTGAGCTACGCGCCGGGCGCGCAGGAGCCGCAGCGCGAGTTCAAGCCCTTCGTTACCGCGGGGGCCTTCCCCTTGCAGGAAATCGAAGAGAAGGCAGGCGTCGCGGCCAGGGACAAATGGCTGGTCGCCGCCCAGGCCGGGCTGGAATGGGTGCCGTCGACGCGCGCCCGCTTCAAGCTCGGCGCGGGGTATTACCAGTACCGCAACGTGGCGGGCGTGCCGAATCCCACGCCCACCACCACCGGGCTGTACGATCTCAGCGCGCCGCAGTTCCGCCAGAAGGGAAATTCCCTGTTCGTGGTCGACAGCGATGCCAACAACGACGGTACGCAGGACGACCCGGTGTACGGTCTCGCGGCCGACTACCGCATCGCCAACCTCACGCTGGTCGCCGACTTCGCCGAGTTCTTCCCCGTCCACCTCATCGGCAGCTTCGACTGGGCGCGCAACCTCGGCTTCGATCAGGGCGAGATTCTGGCCCGCACCGGCCAGAATTTCGAACCGGAGACCGACGCCTACCAGGCCAGGCTCACCCTCGGCTACCCCAAAAGCGCCGAGCGGCACGAATGGCAGGCCTTCATCGGCTACCGCTATCTGGAACGCGATGCGGTGCTGGATGCCTTCACCGATTCGGACTTCCATCTCGGCGGCACCAACGCCAAGGGGTTCATGGTCGGCGGCGCATATGGCCTCTACAGGAACACCTGGCTGTCGGCGCGCTGGATGTCGTCCGACGAAATCAGCGGCCTGCCGCTGTCCATCGACGTGTTCCAGCTCGATCTCAATGCCAAGTTCTAAGGAAATGCTGAACAAGTCCATTTTGTCATTCCGGCGTACGCCGGAATCCAGCCAAATCAACCATCTGGACCCCGGCGTTCACCCGCAAGGGGTAGGCCGCGGTTGTAAAACAGCTAAAGCTGTAACAACCGCGCACCGCCGGGGTGACGACTTGCTCAGGGCTTTCCCTCAGGCCATTTTGCTGCTGCTCGCGCTGGCGCCGGCGGCGTGGGGGGGCCAGCCGTGGGACGACGACGAACTGGGCTGGCTGACGCAGGAAAGCGATGCTCGCCCGCCGCGCGAAGCGCGCCTGCGGCCGCCGCCCGAACGTTTCGCGGCGATCGCGGCGGACGGCAATTTCGTGCTGCCGCGCGAGCAGCGCGGCGACGAGGCGAAACTGATGGATGCCGCGCGGCGCGGCGACATCGAGGCGGTGCGCGCGCTGCTCAAGGCGGGCGCCAACCCCAACATCGGCGACTACTGGCGCGACGTGCCGCTGATGGAGGCGGTGCGCCAGGACCATCTGGAGCTTGCCCAGATCCTGCTCGACGCCGGCGCCGTGCCGGACGTCAAGGGGCGCGGCTACACCCCGCTGGGTCTGGCGGCGAAAAACGGCAACGTGCGCCTGGTCGAGATGCTGCTGCGCGCCGGCGCCGATCCGGACCGCAAGAGCGACGACGGCGACACGCCGCTGCACGCCGCGGCGCTGATGGGGCATCCTGCGGTGATCGACGCGCTGGCCAAGGCTCGCCCGGACCTGGCGCTGTTTAATCGCGAGGGTCTGGCGCCGCTCGCGGTGGCCGCCGCCAACGGACAGTACGACGCTGCCCGCGCGCTGGCCCGCGCGGGTGCGCCGCTCGATTGGGGCGACAGGAAATTCCACCCGCCGCTGTGGTGGGCGTTTTCGGTGGGCGATCACGACATGGCCAGGCTGCTGCTCAAGCTGGGCGCAGCGCCGGGCCAGTTGCCCGTGGGGATTCTGCAATGATGAAACGATTGATTCTGATCTTGTTGCTGGCGGCCACGGCTGCCGCCCCGGTTTGGGCTGCCAGCGAAAGCCGCGAAAAGCAGATGCTGCGCCGCATGCAGCGGCAGGTGCAGCAACTCGACCAGGCGCGCGCGCAGGCCGAGCAGGAGAAGGCGGCGGCCCTGGCCGACAAGGACGCAGCGGAGCGCGAACTGGAGAAATTCCGCTCGGCTACGGCTTCGGCCAAGCGTCAGCTTGCCGGCGAACGCGCGGCGTGCAGCCGTCTGGAACGCGAACGACAAGCCTTGCGGACGGAAGTGGAAACGCTGAAAGCGCGTCTGGCCGACACCGAAAAACAGCTGGCCGATAGCGTGGCCTTGCAGCGTGCCACTGCGCAGTCGCTTGCCCAGGTCGAATCCGCCAAAAAACAGACGGAAGGCGAACTGTCGGGCACGGTGCACGATCTGCAGGCTTGCCAGGCGCACAACGGTCGGCTCTATGCCATCGGTCGCGAGATGATGCGGAAGTATCGCGACAAATCCTGCCGGGACGCACTGGCGCAGGCCGAACCCTTCACCGGCCTGAAAAAGGTCGAAGTGGAGAACCTGCTGGAAACCTGGCGCGACCGCCTTGATCGGGAAAAACTCGGCACGGGCGGGAAGCCCTGACCTGGGCATGACGTGCATGAGCCGAACGGGCCATGCGGAGAGGGTTTCCGCCGGTGAAAACGGTCATCTGCCGTATGCAGAATGGCAGGCGCCCAGGCACTGAGCTGGGCTAGGTTTTATCCTCCGGTGGTACTTTGTTTGGCGGGGTGTCTCACCCCGCCATTTTTTTTATTCGCCTCCCCGATCGCCGTCTCCCAGTGTTGCAGCTTCAGTTGCAGCGTCTGCCGGCCATTGAACTCGTTGGGCATGAGGGCGTAGACGGCGTGAATGCGGTCGGGCAGGGGGTCGGGGTGGAAGAAGTGCATGGCTTCGAACGCTTGCCCGTCGCGTGCCAGTTTCAGCTTCAGATGCTTTTCGCCGACGACGCGCTGCGCCGCCACCTCGAAGGTGGCGGTGAACAGCGGGGCGGGGAAGCCTTGCCCCCACACCGCGCGGTCGATCTCGACGGCGAGTTCGTAGCGGTGCTCGGCAAGTTCCAGTTCGCCGTCGGTTTCGATCGCGCCTTGCAGATCGGCCGGGTCGATCAGTTCGCGCACCACGGCCTCGAACGCCCGGCCGAATTCGTCGTGGCGCCCGGCGGGGAGGCTGAGCCCCGCCGCCATGGCGTGGCCGCCGAATTTGAGGATGAGGCCGGGATGGCGTTTGTCGACGAGGTCGAGCGCGTCGCGCAGGTGCAGGCCGGGGATGGAACGGCCCGAGCCCTTGAGCTCGCCGCCGTCGCCGCGGGCCAGCACGATGGTGGGGCGGTGGAACTTGTCTTTCAGCCGGGAGGCGAGGATGCCGATCACGCCGATGTGCCAGCCGGGCTGGTAGGCGGTGAGGCTGTGGCTGTCGCCGGGGTTGAAGGCGGCAAGGATGGCGAGTGCCTCCTCCAGCATGTCGGATTCGACGTCGCGCCGGGCGCGGTTGAGCGTGTCGAGCCGCTGCGCCAGCTGCTGCGCGGCGGCGGGATCGTCGGCCAGCAGGCATTCGATGCCGAGCGCCATGTCGTCGATGCGGCCGGCGGCATTCAGGCGCGGGCCGAGCATGAAGCCGAGGTCGAACACGGTGGCGCGCGCGGGTTCGCGCGCGGCGGCGCGGAACAGCGCGTTGACGCCGACGCAGGCCTTGCCGGCGCGCATGCGCGCCAGGCCGTTTTCAATCAGGATGCGGTTGTTGGCGTCGAGCCTGACCACGTCGGCGACGGTGCCGAGCGCGACCAGATCGAGCAGGGCGCGCAGATCCGGTTCGGCCTGCGCGGCATACGCCCCGCGCTGGCGCAGCTCGGCGCGCAGCGCCAGCAGCACGTAGAACATCACCCCCACGCCCGCAAGATGCTTCGACGCGAAGCCGCAGCCGGGCTGGTTCGGGTTGACGATGCAGGCGGCGTCCGGCAGCGCGTCGCCGGGCAGGTGGTGGTCGGTGACCAGTACCGGCAGGCCGAGCGCGTTCGCCGCCGCCACGCCCGCGACCGTGGCGATGCCGTTGTCGACGGTGACCAGCAGGTCGGGCCGGCGTTCGGCGGCGAGCTTCACGATGTCGGGGGTGAGGCCGTAGCCGTGCTCGAGCCGGTTGGGCACCAGATAGTCGACGCGCGCGCCGAGCAGGCGCAGACCGCGCACGCCGACCACGCAGGCGGTGGCGCCGTCGGCGTCGTAGTCGGCGATGATGAGCAGGCGCTTGTTTGCCGCGATGGCATCGGCCAGCAATGCGGCGGCGCGCTCGATGTGCAGCAGTCCGGAAGGCGGCAGCAATTGCGGCAGGCGGTGGGCGACCTGATCGGGATGGGTGACGCCGCGCGCGGCGTACAGCCGGGCCCAGGTCGGCGCAATGCCGGCCTGCTCGAGGACGGTGCGGGCGTCGGCGGGGCAGGGTCGGATGGTGACTGAAGGCATGGCGCGATTGTATGGGCAGAAGCACCCGGCGTTCGAATCAGGGATGCAGAATCTGGTGAATTGCCGATTCTGTCTGTCGGGCGCACGGAGTACCATGCCCGCATGAGCCACTTACTCCCGCTTTCCCGCGTGGCCAAGCTGGTCGCACAGCCGCGCCATGCGCTGCAGGAAATGATCCGCAACGGCACGCTGGCGACCTTCGACGGCATGGTCGAACTCGACGAGTTGCTGCGTGCGTTTCCCGAGGTGAAATGGGACGACGACGCGGAAT
>JAJYXA010000562.1 GCA_021791235.1 Pseudomonadota bacterium | reverse complement strand
CAGCCCGAGTTCATCATGTCGTGCCCGATGGTGTTCATCCATTGCGCTTGCGCCGGGTTGAGCCCCTTGTGGTTGGGGTCGATCTTGTTTCCGACCTGCGTGCCGTAGCTGCTCGCGTTGTTGGCCTGGGTCGGGCTCGGCGGCCCCGGCGGGCCTATGGGCTTCATCGGGGTGGGCATGAAGACTTTCATCCCGCTGGGCATGAACACTTGCGGCCCGCGGCTGGAAACCTGCTGCGCCGGCTGCTGGGTCTGCGGCTGCCCGGTGCTGGGCAAGAAAAGCTGAGGACCGCGACCGGCGTTCTGCTGCGCCAGTTGCTGCTGCTGCTGATGCAACCGGAGTTCCGCAAACTTTTGACGGAGCATCGCGATCTGGCGCGGGTTCAGGCAGTACAGCCCCCGCGGCAGCCGGACCACCCGGTTGGGGGCCTGGCATCTTCCTCGACGCCGGACATGGTTCCGCCCCATCGCCTGCGCCCCCGGGCCGGCCGCGCAGGCCGGCCCCTGGGGCAGCATGACCAGATGGCTGGATGGCGGGCATACCCCGGCGATCGCCGCGCCGCCCGTTCCCAGCCATGCCGCGCAAGCGGCAAAGACAATGACTTTGAAGCATCCTTGCATAGTTCCTCCCTTTCCGAATCCGGTCATCACCTGCCGTCCTGGTAAATTCCCGGCCGGCCCTCGTACCAATGGGCCCTCAGCTTGCATTTCTGGATGCCTACGTCGGAGGCGCATCCGCGTCGGGCCATCTGGTCGGCTCCGGCTACGGTCTTGTACTCCCAGGCGGCTTCGACGAACGCTTTCCCGGTGTTCGAATCCAAGCCGATGGCCACGGCGCCATATCCCCCCTTCGACTGCCCATGAATGGCGCTGCGACAGGCCGCACCGCCCTTGCGGGTGCACACCCGCAAGGCGCAGAGCTGTGCCTTGACCACGCTCGGGGCGTTGAAACAGACGCCGAACTTCAAGGTGGAATCGTCGACGGCGACGGCGTCATACAAGGCTTTCGCCTGAAGTCTTTTCGGTGAAAGCCGGGCGCGGACCACGGGAAGCGAACCATCGCTACAGGCTTTCGGTTTGCTGGAGTAGGTCTGGTTGCCGCAGGTGAAGAAGACATGGGCCCGCGATGCCAGGGCGAGCCCAGGCAGGCTTGCGGCCATGGCGACAGTCAGCCATCTCATGGTTCGGCACGGGCTCATGGTGATCCTGGGAAAGCGGCAATGGGCTTGTCGGATTGTCGTCCTTCGAGCCCTTGCATGGAATGATGCAAATGCATCCCCCGTTTGCTGCACCCCCTATGCTCGGGGGCATCCGTTCGACGGGCCCCGGCGACGAGAGCGCAGCGCCGCCCAGCGAAATTTTTCCCCACGCCCGAAAAGAATCGCGCTAGAATTCAAACAATCGTTTGAAACGGACGTTTCCTTCGGCATTTCATGAGCGACACCGAACTCTCCGACACCCGCCGCCGCATCCTCGACGCCGCCGAGACGCTGTTTACCGAGCACGGCTTCGAAGCCACGACGCTGCGCCAGATCACCGGCCGGGCGCAGGTGAATCTGGCCGCGGTGAATTACCACTTCGGCTCCAAGGAGGCGCTGATCCAGGAGCTGTTCCGCCGGCGTCTGACCTGGCTCAACGAGCGTCGCCTGGAGGCGCTCGATCGGCTCGAGACCGAGGCCCATGGCGCGCCCCTGAAGCCGAGCAAGATCGTCGATGCCTTTTTCGGCGTGGCGGTGAACATGGCCGCCGACCGCGAAGGCGGCGGCCGCACCTTCATGCGCCTGCTCGGCCGCACCTACACCGAGCCCTCCGAATTCGTGCGCGGCTTCCTCGCCTCGGAGTACTCCGAGGCCGTCGGCCGCTTCAAGGCGGCGCTGTTCAAGGCGCTGCCCGACGTGCCCCAGGAGGAGATCCTGTGGCGCTTCCATTTCATGATCGGCGCCATGGCCTACGCCATCTCCGGCGCCGACGCGCTCTCCATCGTCGGCGAGACGCCGGTCGATGACAGCGCCATCGACGCCCTCTACCCCCGGCTGATGAGCTTCCTGCTGGGCGGCCTGCGCGCGCCGCTACCCGCGCTCGCTGCCGCGCCGAAGCCAGGCCGGAAGCCGCGCACCAGGCGGGCGGCGTGATCAATCCATCGCTGCGGCCAGCAGCGCAGTCGTTCCATCCCTAGGAGAAATCATGGGTCAATACGTCGCACCGCTGCGAGACATGCAATTCGTGCTGCACGAGCTGCTGGAAGTCGAGGGCGAATTGAAGCAGCTGCCCAGGCACGCGGAGATCGATGCCGAGATCATCAATCAACTGCTCGAGGAGGGCGGAAAATTCACCTCGAAGGTGCTGTTCCCGCTCAATCACAGCGGCGACCGCGAGGGCTGCCATCTCGACCGCGAGACGCACCAGGTGACGACGCCCAAGGGCTTCAAGGAAGCCTACCGGCAATACGTCGAGGCCGGCTGGCCGGCGCTCTCCTGCGATCCCGAGTACGGCGGCCAGGGCCTGCCGCTGGTGGTGAACAATGCCTTCTACGAGATGATGAACTCGGCCAACCAGGCCTGGACCATGTATCCGGGCCTGTCCCACGGCGCCTACGAATGCCTGCACGAACACGGCACCCCGGAGCAGCAGCGCCTCTATCTGCCCAAGCTGGTCTCGGGCGAGTGGACCGGCACCATGTGCCTGACCGAGGCGCATTGCGGCACCGACCTGGGCCTGCTGCGCACCAAGGCCGAGCCGCAGGCCGACGGCAGCTTCAAGATCACCGGCGCCAAGATCTTCATCTCCGCCGGCGAGCACGACCTGGCCGAGAACATCGTCCACCTGGTGCTGGCCCGCCTGCCCGATGCGCCCGCGGGCACCCGCGGCATCTCGCTGTTCCTGGTGCCCAAGTTCGTGCCCGAGGCCGACGGCAGCCTGGGGCCGAGAAACCCCATCTTCTGCGGCGCGCTCGAAGAGAAGATGGGCATACACGGCAACTCGACCTGCCAGATGAACCTGGACGGCGCCACCGGCTGGTTGATCGGCGAGCCGAACAAGGGCCTGAACGCGATGTTCGTGATGATGAACGCCGCCCGCCTGGGCGTGGGCATGCAGTCCCTGGGCCTGACCGAAGTCGCCTACCAGAACGCCGTGGTCTACGCCAAGGACCGGATCCAGATGCGCAGCCTCTCCGGCGTCAAGGCGCCCGAGCGGCCGGCCGATCCGATCATCGTCCACCCCGACGTGCGCCGCATGCTGCTCACCGCCCGGGCCTACGCCGAGGGCGCGCGCGCCTTCTGTTCCTTCGTCGCGCTGACCATCGACAAGGAGCTCAACCATCCCGACGAATCGGTGCGCAAGGATTCCGCCGACCTGGTGGCGCTCTTGACGCCGGTGATCAAGGCCTTCATCACCGACAACGGCTGGATCGCCACCTCCGAGGCGATGCAGGTCTATGGCGGCCACGGCTACATCGCCGAGTGGGGCATGGAGCAGTACGTGCGCGATGCCCGGATCAACATGATCTACGAGGGCACCAACACCATCCAGTCGCTCGATCTGCTGGGCCGCAAGATCCTGATGGACAACGGCGCCAAGCTGAAGAAGTTCGGCGCCCTGGTCACCGCCTTCGTCGAGGAAAACGGCACCGACGAGACCATGAACGAGTTCGTCACGCCGCTGGCCGATCTGGGCGGCAAGGTGACCAAGCTGACCATGGAAATCGGCATGAGAGCCTTCCAGAACCAGGACGAGGTCGGCGCCGCCGCCGTCCCCTACCTGCGCGTGGTCGGCCATCTGGTCTATGCTTACTTTTTCGCCCGGATGGCGAAGATCGCGCTGGCCAAACGCGATTCTGGCGACGGCTTCTACACCGCTAAACTCGCCACCGCCCGCTTCTACTTCGCCCGCTTGCTGCCGGAGACCGCGATGCTGATCCGTCAGGCGCGCTCGGGCGCCGCCAACCTGCTCGATCTCGAAGCAGATCTCTTCTGAAAGGAGTGCCATGAGCAATTTCATCGTCAAGAGGGTCGCCGTCCTGGGCGCCGGCGTGATGGGCGCGCAGATCGCCGCCCACTGCCTCAACGCCAAGGTGCCGGTGCTGCTGTTCGATCTGCCGGCCAAGGAGGGCGCGAAGAACGGCATTGCCCTGCGCGCCATCGACAACCTGAAGAAGCTCTCACCCGCGCCCTTGGGCAATCCGGACGACGCTGCATTGATCGTCGCCGCCAACTACGACGACGATCTGGAGAAGCTGCGCGATTGCGATCTGATCATCGAGGCGATCGCCGAGCGCATGGACTGGAAGCACGAGCTGTACAAGAGGGTGGCGAGCTTCATCGGGCCGGAGGCGATCTTCGCCTCGAACACCTCCGGGCTGTCGATCACCGCGCTGTCCGAGGGTTTCGACGCGGGACTCAAGGCGCGCTTTTGCGGCGTGCATTTCTTCAATCCGCCGCGCTACATGCACCTGGTCGAACTGATTCCGACCGCCGCCACCCGACCGGAAATCCTCGATCAGTTGGAGGGCTTCCTGACCACCACGCTGGGCAAGGGCGTGGTGCGCGCCCGCGACACGCCCAACTTCATCGCCAACCGCGTCGGCGTCTTCGGCATGCTGGCGATCATCCACGAGGCGGAGAAGTTCGGTCTGTCCTGCGACGTGGTCGATGACCTCACCGGCGCGAAGCTCGGGCGGGCCAAGTCGGGCACCTTCCGCACCGCCGACGTGGTCGGTCTGGACACCATGGGCCACGTCATCAAGACCATGCAGGACCAGCTCCCCGACGATCCCTTCCTCCCCCTCTACCAGACGCCGGCGGTGCTGATCCAACTGGTGGCGGCGGGGGCGCTGGGACAGAAGACGGGTGCGGGCTTCTACAAGAAGGTCGGCCGCGACATCCTGAGACTGGACTTCGCCACGGGCGACTACGTCGCCGGCGGCGGGCGGGCCGACGAGATCGTCGGGCGCATGCTGAAGGAGAAGGATGCCGCCAAGCGGATGAAGACCCTGAGGGAATCGAGCAATCCGCAGGCGCAATTCCTCTGGGCGATATTCCGCGACGTCTTCCATTACATCGCGATCCACCTGGAGGCGATCGCCGACAATGCCCGCGACATCGATTTCGCGCTGCGCTGGGGCTTCGGCTGGAACCAGGGACCGTTCGAGACCTGGCAATCGGCCGGCTGGGCTCAGGTGGCCGACTGGGTACGTGAGGACATCGCGGCCGGCCGGGCGCTGTGCGCGGCGCCGCTGCCCGCCTGGGTGTTTTCCGGTCCGGTGGCGGAGGGCGCAGGCGTCCATGCCGCCGCCGGCTCCTATGCGCCGGCCAGGCAGGCCTTCGTGCCGCGCTCGGATCTGCCCGTCTATGGCCGCCAGATTTTCCGCGCGCCGCTCTTCGGCGCGAACGCGACGGACGGCAGAACAGCGGGCACGACGGTGTTCGAGGACGATGCGGTGCGCCTCTGGCATTTGGGTCAGGAGGTGCTGATCTTCTCCACCAAGACCAAGCTGCACGTGATCGGCTCCGGCGTCATCGACGGCCTCAGCCGCGCGGTCGCCGAGGCCGAGAAGAACTACCAGGGCCTGGTGATCTGGCAGCCCGACGCCGCCGAGGGCGGCGCCTTCTCGGCCGGCGCCGATCTGCAGTCGATGCTGCCGGCGTTCATGTCGGGCGGCCCGACCGCGATCGGCCCGGAGGTGGCGCGGCTGCAGCGCGCGCACCAGGCGCTCAAGTACTGCGCCGTGCCGGCGGTCGCGGCGGTCTCCGGCCTGGCGCTGGGCGGCGGCTGCGAACTGCTGCTGCACGCCGCCAAACGCGTGGCGGCGCTGGAGTCCTACATCGGTCTGGTCGAGGTCGGCGTCGGCCTGATTCCCGCCGGCGGCGGCCTGAAGGAGGCGGCGCTGCGGGCGGCGCGCCAGGCCCAGGGCAACGACCTGCTGCAGTTCCTGAAGCACGGCTTCACCAACGCCGCGATGGCCAAGGTCTCGAAGTCCGCGCTCGAAGCGAGGCAGATGGGCTACCTAACCGCCGACGACGTGATCGTCTTCAATCCCCACGAGCTGCTGCACGTGGCCAGCGTCGAGGCGCGCGCGCTCTATGCCGCCGGCTACCGGCCGGCGCTGCCGCCCCGGGTGCCGGTGGCGGGACGCTACGGCATGGCGACGATCATGGCGCAACTGGTGAACATGCGCGACGGCGGCTTCATCTCGGCGCACGACTACAAGCTGGGCGCGATGATCGCCGAGATCGTCTGCGGCGGCGACGTGGAGCCGGGCAGCCTGGTCGATGAGCAATGGCTGCTCGACCTGGAGCGCCGCGCCTTCGTCGAGCTGCTGGCGAACCCCAAGACCCAGGAGCGGATCATGGGCATGATGCAGACCGGCAAGCCGGTCAGAAACTGAGGAGAATGTGATGAGCAAACAATTGCAGGATGCCTACGTCGTCGCCGCCACCCGCAGCCCGATCGGCCGGGCGCCGCGCGGCATGTTCAAGCACGTCCGGCCCGACGATCTGCTGGTGCGGGTGCTGCAGTCCGCGCTGTCCCAGGTGCCCGGGCTCGATCCCAAGCTGATCGAGGACGCCATCGTCGGCTGCTCCTTCCCCGAGGCCGAGCAGGGCCTCAATATGGCGCGCATGGCGGTGCTCTTGGCGGGCCTGCCCAAGACGGTCGGCGGCGTCACCGTCAATCGCTACTGCGCTTCGGGCATCACCGCGGTGGCGATGGCCGCCGACCGCATCCGCGTCGGCCAAGCCGAGGTGATGATCGCCGCCGGCGCCGAGTCGATGTCGATGGTGCCGATGATGGGCCACCATCCCTCGATGAACATGGGCATCTTCAAGGACGAGAACATCGGCATGGCCTACGGCATGGGCCTGACCGCCGAGCGCGTGGCGCAGCAGTGGAAGGTGAGCCGCGAGGCGCAGGATCAATTCGCGCTGGTCTCGCACCAGAGAGCGATCGCGGCGCAGCAGGCGGGGCAGTTCGCCGACGAGATGACCGCGATCGAGATCATCGAGCGGCTGCCCGATCTCGCCACCGGCAAGATCGAGACCAAGACCCGGACCGTGACCCAGGACGAGGGCGCGCGCGCCGACACCAACCTCGCGGCGCTGGCCAAGCTGAAGCCGGTGTTCGCGGCCAAGGGCTCGGTCACCGCCGGCAACAGCTCGCAGACCTCCGACGGCGCCGGCGCCCTGATTCTGGTTTCCGAGCGGATCCTGAAAGAATTCAACCTGACGCCGCTGGCGCGCTTCGTCTCCTTCGCGGTGCGCGGCGTGCCGCCCGAGATCATGGGCATCGGCCCGAAGGAGGCGATCCCGGCGGCCTGCAAGGCGGCGGGCATCAGCCAGGATCAGGTAGACTGGTTCGAGCTGAACGAGGCCTTCGCGGCGCAGTCGCTGGCGGTGATCCAGGATCTCGGCCTCGATCCGGCCAAGGTCAATCCGATGGGCGGCGCCATCGCACTGGGCCACCCGCTCGGCGCCACCGGCGCGATCCGTTCCGCCACCACGATCCACGCGCTGCGCCGGAACAATCTGAAGTACGGCATGGTGACCATGTGCGTGGGCGCCGGCATGGGCGCTGCGGGGATTTTCGAGCGACTGTAGCGCGAGCCGATGCACGCTCTGTAGGTCGGACTGCACCCGTTCGGGTGTCTTCAGCGAAAGCCTGACCTACGGGTGCTGCACCAGCTTTGGATCGAGGATTCGAATTCAGTGAAACCGGCGCTGCGCCGCTTTATCGCGCAGCGTCCACTTGAGCACAGGGTTATGCCATGTGGTTTGGTGGCTCAATCATGAACCGCTTGTGCTACCAACTTTACCCCCAGCGCTGTGCAGACACGGCTGATGGTATCGAATCTCGGCTGTGCATCGGGTCGCAGGGCTCTATACAGCGCCTCGCGGGTAATCCCTGAGGCACGGGCAATTTCGCTCATGCCACGGGCACGTGCTGCCAAACCAAGCGCGTGCGCCAGTTCCGCCGTATCGCCTTCTCCAATCACCATGGTCAGATAGGCGGCAATGTCTTCCTCGCTCTTGAGATATTCCGCAAGATCGAACTCCGGCAGATCGGCGATACGAATTTTCTTGGTCATTGTTTATTCTTCCAGTGTGGCCGCAAGCTTCACAGCCTTGGCAATATCGGCAGACTGAGTGGATTTGTCGCCACCGCCCAACATCACGATCAACACCGCACCGCGTTGGACGTAATACATCCGCCAGCCTGGGCCGAAATTCTCGCGCATCTCGAACACACCTTCGCCGACAGCTTTCACATCGCCGAAGTTGCCGCCCTGCGCCTTATCCAAGCGACGGGCCAAGCGGATGCGCGTCACAGCGTCCTTCAGTCCGTCCAGCCAGGCGGTAAATTCGGGGAGTGGCTTGATCGAGAACATGCGTCAACTGTAATCGATCGGTTACATGTGGTCAAGCGATTGGACAAGCTGCCCGCTGCCGGCCCGGACGCGGTAGGGCATACGTGGAGGTCTGTGCCTTCTTTCTGGCACATCTCAATGGAGGAAATGACATCACCTCTCAGGCTTCATCTCCGGACAGAACATAACGAGTTAAGGGGCGCGCCGCTTGTCGGCGCGTCCCCTTGAACGAAGTGTTAGAGCCTGGGCGTCGACATAAGCATCAAGGAGCCGCCGAATCATGCGTTGGTACTGGGTTTGGTGCTTGGCAGCTTCGGACTTAAAGAACTCGAGACTCTTCTTGCTCAGTGCCAACGTAACCTTTACGCCTTCTTCACGAAAAGCCAACTCGGCTGGAGAGGGAAGAAAGTCCGGAACCACTTGGGTTTTGCCCAGTGGTTCATCGGTGTATTTGATTTTCGCGCTCATAGATTGCCTTTCCTTTGCGCCAATAGCCGGCGCCGATGATTCGAATGACCGAGGCGCGATAAGTGAACCGCACCGTGAGAACACCGCCATCAACCTCACCGAAGCAGTAGAACCGCTCTTCGCTTTGGCTGTGGGTGATGTCCTTGGCAATTACGCGCTGTGGATCGGCGAACGCATATTGGGCGCGAATAAATGGAACGCCGTGCTTCCGTTCGTTCTCGGCATCCTTGTCTGGGTCCCAGTCAAAGCGCGTGGCTGCCATACGCAAAGCCTAGCATGTGGCAATATAAAACGCCATATGAAGATATGGCGGCCATATACGCAGGGTTATACGGCACTTGGGAACCGCGCTTTGAGCTGTTCATTTGTTCCGCGTGTATGACGAACGGTGGCCCACTGGTCGACGAGCTCGAGAACGCCGCGGCTTACCACAGCAAATGCATTGAGCAACTGGGACTTGTGCTCGGGTTCAATGTGTTCATCTTCATCCCCGATCGCAAAATCTCTCTTCCCTTCGCAATTCTTCTTTGAACGCAAGAGGAAATGCTGAAGATGTTGGTCGGATAGATGAATGTAACTACACGCAAGCGCGTATACGTGATTGCCCCATGGGTTTTTTGCCGCTAGCAACTCGACAAGCCTGGCGTCAGTCATTTTTTCCCCGGTGCGATCTTTCAGAGTTCGAAGTTGCGTTCCATGAAAGATATCATTGGAAATGCCGTGTGGATCGTCGGACGTTACTACGCCATGGAACCGGAGAACGTTGTCGAGTTGCATTCGAAGCAAACCGACCCCCGTTGTGTAGCCGCCGTGCGAAAGCAAAAGAGTGAACCCCTTTAATAAGTTCAGCGAGCGTTCAAGAACAGCAAAGGCAAGGGCATCGCAAGGAAAGAGTTCACCGTTACACGCGGTGAACAATTGCTGCCCCCGCTTTCCGTGCGGGTCAGAAAGGTCTGCCAAAGCTGTCAAGTCTGCGTCCATAGTATCTGTACCGCATAACGTAGAGCTAACCGGCGCGGAGCGGCCCTATCGCGCAGCGTCCAGCGACCGAAGGGAGCGAGGTTGAGCGCCATGTTAGAGCGCAATCGGCTGTTGCTCGGAATTGAAGTAGTAGATATTCTCATGCTTGAAACCCCAAGTGCCGTCGATTTGCCGGACGTGAGGCTCGAAAGTGAAGAATGGCACAGAACCAAGCGGCATAGTATTTTCGGGTTCGATGAAGCATCTGTCCTCACGCTTAGCAGCGATGCTATGCCCGAGATTGCCAAGAAAATCCAAGTTCTCAAAACCAAGGCGTTTGATTTCGGCGTTGCCAAAAGCAAACAACTCTCCAAACGTCGTGGCCGGCGTAACGAATGCTTGCATCGCTTGGTGCAAGTAGGCCTCAACCTTGATTCCTCGCGCGAGCGTGGGCGATTGAGGTGCAAAAGTACAACGCCCATTCTCGATAGGAAAACTTCTCGCGCAGTCGCCCCATACGCCATGACGGAGCGGACTCAAATCGACGGTGATGAGGTTGAATGATCCAGCAGGCTCGTCTGTTGGGACATAATTCCTGCCGGAAATGGACAGGCAACTCCGTGATCCAAGAAGAACAAAAGCGGGGCAGTTGTAGTACCAAGTCTCGGTGATTCCTCGGTCAGCGAGAAGCGAAGCCGCTCGCTCAGCGATGGTGCGTTCAGTGTCAGCGGCGCAGATCGAAGGCGCGAGATCGGACAGGACGGTTTTCGCTATGGTCTGCACTTCGGAATGTGCGGTCAGTTTGCCCATGGGATGTGCGCGCTAACGTAGAAGTGAGGGGCGTCGCGCGAGGTGGGCGGTCCGGAGAAAAGCCGCTTCTTCGGCGTCCCACTCGACTGCCGGGTTAGCCGCCACGCCAACTCCTTGCTGTGAGGCGCTCAACGGCGGCACCATAAATGGCTGCTGAGTACTTTGCATCTGCTTTGGCGTTGAACAGTTCGTTGATGTGTTCGGCGAGAACCGAGGCGATGGCGTGGATGGATTCATGCCGAGATAGACCTTCCGCGGTAAGACAAGCCATTGCGCGAGCGACGGACTCAAGGTTCTCGGCAATTTGGTTTTCAACAATTGCATGAAAGACCGCATGCGCCTT
>JAJYXA010000550.1:6053-10939 GCA_021791235.1 Pseudomonadota bacterium | reverse complement strand
GGCCGGACATGCCGATGCCGACCAGCGCGTGGTAAATGCCCCACACCGTGCCGAAGAGTCCGATATACGGCGCGGAAGAACCTGCCGAAGCGAGCACGGTAAGCCCCTCTTCGATGCGCGCCGCTTCCTGCTCGATGCCATTGCGCAGCACGCGCGTGAGAAATTCGCCCAGCCCGCCCGCCTCGGCCAGGGTGTGAGTGCCCGAGCGGTTGCCGCTGGCCGCGCTCAACGCATGGTGCGCCAGTTCCGCGAAGGCATTGTCCACCGGCCCCAGCGTCTCGCCCACCGCCTGCAGCGAACCTGCCTGCCAGAAGCGGTGGAGAAACCTCTCGGCGCGGTGGGTGGCGAGGAAGTTGCCAACCACCTTGGCCAGGATCAGATACCAGCTCGCCACCGAGAGCGCGAGCAACAAGCCCAGCACCATTTTACCGAGAGCATCCGAGTTGGCGAGAAAGTGCGCAAAGCCGAGTTCCATGTTGTCATCTTCCCTGTATCACGAATTTGAAGGGCTGCAGCGCAATGGCTCGTACCGGCCGGCCGTCACGGAGGACGGGATCGCAGCGCCATGTCTTCACCGCGGCCAGCGCCGCCTCGTCCAGCCGCTGAAAGCCGCTGGTCTCCAGTACCCGGGCCGCACTCACTCGACCCGCTTCATCCAGTTCGACCCGGAGCACGGATCTGCCCTCCTCGCCTGAACGGATCGATCGTGCCGGGTACGTGGGCGCAGGACGGTCTGGGCAATTTACCGACAGCTCGGTGCGCAACTCCGCAGGCCCGGCGGGCATCGGGGCGGGGGCCGGCGGCGGTTCCGGCACGGCCTGGATCCGGGGCTGATCGAGGGGCACCACCGGTTCGGTCGGCGACACGGCCGGCGCCTGCACCGCCAATGGGGCGGTTCGTGGCCGATCCGGATGGCGCGGCCTGGGCAGAGGCGGCGCGGGCTTCTGTTCCTGCGCCGGCGGCCCGATCAGGTTTACAAAAACCATGCGCGCTTCGCTTGGCACCGGCGCCACTTGCTGCTGTGACAGCACATAAAACATGACGCCATGCAGCGCCAGCACCAACAACAAGCCTGCTGGGCGGGCGCCAATCACAGGAGGGCATGCCTTCCGCTTCTGCGCCGCCCGTAAAACACCAGCCCCGCCACGACGAATGCCAGCAGCAGTACGGATACGCTGGCCATAACGATGTCCCGTCCGCCCTTGCCCAGCGCAGGGATGAGCCAGTCCATCTTGTGAACGTAGGCGAAGGTCCAACCTTCCGCCCGATCGACGTTGTCGATCACCGCAGCGACCACGCCGTCCGCGGTATCGAGATAGAGCGCACGGCCATCGTCCAGATCGACGCGCTGCACCGGGAGGCGCTTGAAGATGAAGCCGTATTCGCCTTGAAACTCGGACACTGGCGTCACGCCAAGGATGGCCGCGCCCGGAGCCAAGGCGTGTGCCAGCGCTCGGGCACGCGCGGCGTCGCCTGCGGCCAGGGGGCGCAGCCCGAACACGGCATAGTAGCGCGTGCCAGTGTCCTCTCTCTTCGGCATCTTGGAATGATGGGCAGCGTGATGGTCATGCGGCTTGGCGGCCTTGGCGGGTTCAAAGCGCCAGTAGGGCCGGCCATCAACCGCCGCCAGCGAAATGCGCCGCAGCGGTGTGGAATCCAGGTTTGTTGCGCGCAGTGGGTCGCCGCCGATTTGCGCCGCGTCGAAAACTGGTTCCGGCGCACGCAACCGGCTCGCCGGATCGCCCCGCAGCTCACCCTGCCACAGGTGATACAGGCCGCTGCCGGCAAATGCCAGGGCGGCCGCCGACAGCGCGATGCCGCCGACCCGGTGCACGCGGCGCAAACCCAGCGTGCGCGAGGCGTGTTTCCAGCGCACCCCGTAGAGGTAAACGCCGAGCAGCGTCACCAATAGGGCCGCCCCGAGCGTGGCGCTCATGACGACAAGCCGGGCCACAGGCGGTCCCAGCCACGACCAGCGATGCAGCAACGCGAACTCCATGGCGAAAAAGGCCTTGCTGCGGTCGACCAGCGTGCCCAGCTTGCCGTTGCCGGTGTCGACGTACACGCGCATGGCATCCGGACGATCGAAAGCAATACGCCACACCGGTAGCAGCCGATTGACGCGCGGGTATTCGTCGTCGAAGGTAGTGATCAGCCGCGCGCTGATCACTTTGGCACGCGGGTCGCCGAGGTAGGTGCGCGCAAGATGCTCGGCGTACAGGCGATCTCCGTCGGCCAGGCGTTCGCCGCTCGCCGCGTCGAAATACAGGCGCTGCGGCTGGCGGGGCTGCCGTACCTGATACCACAGCCGGTCCTGCCAGCGCAGAATGTTAAGTTCGGCGACCTGGGGCACGCCTTGCTGGCGCAGCACAGCCGCCACCGGCTGTGCGACGCCCGTCTCACCCAGCGCAATGACCGCATCGAAACTCGCCGGCCTGGGTTGAAACGCGGCCATGGTGGTATGCAGAACGCCGGACAGCGTCCCGCTGATCACCGCGATGGCGGCGAGCAACCCGAGGCGCCGGTGCCAGCGGAAAAGCGTATGCATGGCGCGGGCTATATGCGCCAGTCGAGGCCGGCGAAGAAGGCGCGGCCGTCGCCCGGCAGGAACTGGGCCGAGTCTGCGCCGTGGGCGTCCGCGATGACACCCGTGGTGGCGGCGTATTTGCGGTTTGCCAGGTTGCGCCCTTCGACGAACCAGGACAGACCTTTGTCGACGCGCCAGCCGGCCTTCAGGCCCCACAGGGTATAGCCGTCGGCGAACAGGGTATTCGCCATGTCGACTGCGTAACGCGAAGGCGAGTATTCCAGGGTTGCCGCGACATACGCGTGATTCACCGGCTTGTATTGCAACTCACCGCGATAGAACTGGCGCGGGATGCCCGGAAGTTCATTGTTGCCGTAGGTTTCATGGTTGTCGAAACGGAAATCGTTGTAGAGGTAGGCGCTGCGCCATTCCACCCGGGGTCCCAGGTTGAGCGTCAGCCCCAACTCGACGCCCTGGTGCAGGGTATGCGGCGCATTGACGGTACCCAGCGGCGTGCCGGTGGGGCTGTTGAGGGACAGCAACTCATCGCGAACGCGGGCACGATAGATGGCCGCATCCCAGCTTGCGAATGGCAGCTTGCCGCGGCTGCCGACTTCCAGTGTCGTGGCGCGCTGCGCGCTCACCGGCGTCACGCCCGTGCCGCCGAACAATTCGCTCAGGCTGGGCGGTTCGAAGCTGCCGCTGACATTGGCGAAGAAATCGATGTCGGGTGTGTGCTCGTAGCGCACGCCAAGCTTGGGCGAGACACGGCCGAAGATCTTGTCCACGCTCTGATCGCCGTTGGCGAGGTAAAGGTCCTCGTACTTGCGACGCGCCTGGGTGGCTTGCGCGCCCACCACGGCGATCCACTTCGCCGCGACCTCGTGCTGGTTTTCCGCATACAGGTCCAGGTTGTAGGATTCCTGCCAGCCTTCCGCCGTGCGGGTACCCCTGGTGCCCGCGATATTGGTGAAGCGGTCGTCCTTGAGCTTGTTCCAGGTCGGGGAGAAGCCGATCACGAAATGATTGCGGCGGCCGCCAAGCGGCGCATCCGAAACGTAGCGCACGCCCAGGCCGTAATCGTCCGAGCGCTGTTCCAGCACCTGATAGATTGGGTGCCACAGATCCTTGTGGGAGTAGAACGCGGAAAACTCGACCTGCGCGTCGCCCAGTTTCCTGACGGTACGGTTCGCCAGCCGTGTCAGCTCGAAGTCGCGCTTCTGCCGGCCGGCCAGGCTGCTTGCGTTCGCCTGCTCCGGATTAGCCTGAAGCTGCGCCTTGGTCAGGTTGCCCGGCAACTGCGAATCGGTATTGACGTAGGCGGCGTAGAAACGCGTCTCCAGGTCCGGCGCGATGCGGTAGCCAATGTTGGTGTTGAGCCGCGCATTCTCCTGCTTCGACCAGTCCCGGTATCCATCCTGTTTGTAGGCCGCGCCGCTGACGAAGTAGTCCCATGGCCCGTCAACCCCGCCGGTGGCCGCCAAGGCGCGCGTATAGGCGAAACTTCCAGCCTCGGCGCGCAGCCGCAGGCGATCGGCGTCGTAACCGGTCGGACTGACGAAATCAATGGCGCCTCCCAGCGTGGTGGAGCCATATTGCAGGGCATTCGCACCGCGGAACACGTTGATGTAACGCGCGGTCATGGGCTCGATGGCCTGGAAGTCGCCGCCGCCGTCGGCGAGATTGAGGGGTACGCCATCCTGCATCAGCTTGATGCCGCGCATGTGAAAGGTGCGCTGGATGCCGGAGCCGCGAATCGACAGACGCGACTCCTCGGCGCCGAAGCGGGGCTGAACGAACACGCCCGGCGAGTAGCCCAGCGCATCCTGCAGGGTCGAGGCGCGTCCGGTTGCATAGGACTCGCTGTCCACCACGTTGGCCCCGCCGGGAACGGCCTTCAACTCCGCCTGCGCTTGCGACAGACTCGGTGCGGTCAGCGTTTGTGTTTCGCTCGTCGCGCTGACGGTGACTTCCTGCAGTGTGGTCTGTGGTAGCTCGGCGGCAAGTGCAAGTGCAGGAAACGCCAGTGCGGGAGCAAGAGTTCTGCAAAGCATCCTTAATCTCATTCTCGTTTTGTGAGGCCGCGATGCTAGCTGCAAGGTGGAGCGGGCGGAATGCGACACGTTGTCGCAGCTTCTGCCGAGTCTGTAGAGGCCCGCACCAAGCAGATCTGCTGAGTCAACTCGGCGTGTG
Source organism: Pseudomonadota bacterium (assembly GCA_021791235.1). Next base: position 6,219 of record JAJYXA010000550.1, on the reverse strand, counting down.
CCGATCATCCTGCTTTCCGGCACCTGGACGCCGCCCGAGGCGATGCCGGCCTGGCTGCGCGCGGGCACGCTGGTCTCGCCCCTGCGCCATTACATTGACGCAGCGTATGGAATTCTGCTCAAGGGCGCGGGCTTGGACCTGCTTTGGGACTCGGTGCTCGCCATCG
>JAJYXA010000550.1:0-6043 GCA_021791235.1 Pseudomonadota bacterium | reverse complement strand
GGCGTCAACGACGCCCCGGCCATGGCGCGCGCCACGGTCGGCATCGCCATGGGCGGCGCCGGCACCGACGTCGCGCTGGAAACCGCGGACGTGGCGCTGATGGCCGACGATCTCTCCAAGCTGCCGTTCGCCGTGGCCTTGAGCCGCGCATCGCGGCGCATCATCCGGCAGAACCTGTTCGTCTCGCTGGGCGTCGTAGCGCTGCTGATTCCCGCCACCTTATCAGGCTGGGCCGGCATCGGCCTGGCGGTGTTGATACACGAGGGCTCGACTGTGGTGGTGGTCATCAACGCGCTGCGCCTGCTGGGCTATCGGGGGAATGAGCAATGATTTCCTATTCCCGGAGATACGCGATCTAGCCGTAACGACGCATAAAGACTCATATAAACGAGCCGATAACAAACAAATGCCTTAAAAAACATTTCCGGGAGACTTCATGCCGATCTGCCTCGCGGCAAAGTGGCCAGTCCGCTTGCTGGCCGCCGCCCTGGCGTTTTGCGCCAATCCACTGTACGCCTATGCGGAATCCCAGTCCGAATGGCTGTTCTTTCCCGCCGTTACCGCAGTTCACCGAACGGGATTGCCGCAGGGCGACGAGCTGGCGCGCAATCACGTCGACCCCACGCTGGACGTGCTTGGCATCGGCCGTTTCGGTTCCATGCCCTGGCTCGCCGAGATATACGTTTCCGAGCACGAGCAGGAACTGGCCCGCCTGAGCGTGGGGTGGCAACTCAATTCAAGAAATACCTTATCGATCGGCAAGTTCCATAACCTGCAAGGCTACTGGAACACCCAGTTTCACCATGGTGCCTACCTGCAAACGACCATTGACAAGCCGGGTTCGGTGGACGATTCCGCTTCATTGCCCCTGCATTACGTGGGCGCGCAACTGGATGGCACGCTCAGCCAATGGGGGGAAGGCCTGTTCAACTACTCCCTGGGCATCGGCAAGGGCGCGGTCATGAAAGACGGGCTGGAATCCCCCGATATCGTGGGACCCGGCAAGCTCGGCAACCTGTCGCTGGGCCTGCGCCTCTCCTACGTCCCCGACGAAACCTCGCCGACCAAGGCTGGGGCTTTCCTTGCGCGCAACGAGATCCCCGTGGAAAACAGCACCTGGACCGGAATCACGCAGAACATCGGCGGCGTGTTCGCCAATTGGGAATCTGACCCGTTCCGCGTCATCGCGGAACTGTACGTTTTCTCCCACGAGCTGGAAGGCGGCGGCGCAACGGCTTCCGGCAGCTTCCTGTACGGCTATGTGCAGGGCGAATACCGCCTTGCGTCGAGCAGCACGGCCGTTGTGCGGCTGGAGGACAGCAGTGGTGCGAATAACGACCCCTTGCTCGCGCTGTTGCCGGATTTCGTGCTGAACAAACAGTTAATCGGCCTGCGCTACGACGTGGCCCGGAATCAGGCAATCAAAATCGAGGCGAGCCGCGTGGAAAAGCAGGATACCAGCTACCGCCAGGTGCAGATCCAGTGGAGTGCGGTGTTCCCATGATAAGAAGAAGATTCATCGCGGCGCTGGTTTGCAGTTTGGCCGCTATGTGCCCGCCCGGCTTGGGCGCCGCCTGGGCGGACGGCATGCGCAAGATGGTGCTGGTCGCCGCCAGCGGCTCGGACATCGGCCGCCTGTCGCCCGGCGACGCCCGCAAGCTGTTCCTCGGCGTGCCGGTGGCCGCCGCACCGTCTCGCGATCCCCTGCATCCCCTGCGCAACGCCAGCGATCCGGTGCTGGAGGAAGCATTTCTGCAAAAAGTCATTTTCATGTCGCGCGACGCGTACGAGCGCGCCCTGCTGATTCGGGCCATGCGCGGCGGCGGCAGCCGCCCGGCGCTCTTCGATTCGGAAACGGCGCTGATCAACGCCCTGCTCGCTGACAAGTTCGCCGTGACCTTCATGTGGGCCGACAGGGTGTCCGCGCGTTCCGATCTCAAGGTCGTGGCCGATCTATGGCAGGAAAACTGATCGTCCGTTTCCTGCGCAGCATGCCGGGCCGGATGGTCACCGGCATGCTGCTGATGAATTTCGCGATCGGCGCCATCCTGATCGCAGGCGTCATGCATTACGTCAAGCGCGACTACCAGGAGCAGTTCATCAACCACGTGCGCAGCCAGGCGCAAATCCTCTCCAGCCTGGTGGGACAGGATGCCCGGCAAGACCGGGTCGCCACCCTGCTGGCCGACGTCCAGTTGTCCGGCGAAGTGACGTACGCGCGCTTCGACCCGACAGGCGCCGCGGATCCTGCATTCAAGGAAGACCTCGCGTTCGGCGACCATGGCGACAACAGCTACTGCCTGGCCGTACCGGTCACCACCCAGAACGGCGAAACGCGCGGCATCCTCCGCTTGTGCTACGACGAATCCTTCCTCGGCGAAAAAATTCGCAGTTTGTACCATCTCGGCTTCGCCATTGGATTCATCTACCTGTGGCTGCTGTTGCTGCTGTCCGCCGCGCTGGCCATGCGCCTGACCCGGCCGCTCACCGAACTGCGGCACGCTTCCCGCGAGATCGCCGGCGGCGACATGCGCCGCACCCTCAGCGTCGATACCAACCTCGACGAGGTCAGCGACCTGGCCAGGGACCTGGAGTTCATGCGGGGCGAGATTGTCAAACGTAGCGAGGAAGCGGCGGCGCATGAATCCCGCCACCGCGCGGTGCTGGAGAACCTGGCGGAAGGCGTGATCATCATCAACCAGAGTTGCCAGATCGAGGCCCTCAACGCCTCCGCGCAGTGCATGTTTGGCTACGACGCCGGTGAGGCGGCGGGCATGCCCTTCTACCACCTGGTGGAAGACGAGTCCGGGCTGCGCGAATCCTGCGCCCGGCTCCTCGACGGCGACGTGCTTTCATTCGCTGCCCGCAGAAAGAATGGCGAATCTTTCCCCATGCTGCTGTCCGTCAGTGCCTTCAAGCATGGCGAGCAGCAGCTCATGGCGGCGGTGGCGCAGGACGTCAGCGAGCGCAAGGCATTCGAGGAGCAGCTGACGCAGTTGGCCTACTACGACGTGCTCACCGGCCTGCCCAACCGCCGCCTGTTCCTCGACCGGCTGACCCAGGCCGTGGCCCTGGCGCAGCGCCATCCGAAACTGCTGGCGGTGATGTTCCTCGATCTCGACCACTTCAAGAACGTCAACGACACGCTCGGTCACGAAACCGGCGACGAACTGCTGCGCTTGGTTGCCGAACGCCTGCGCGACGTGGTACGCAGAAGCGATACGGTGGCCAGGCTGGGCGGCGACGAATTCACCATCCTGCTCGACGATGTCGTCCATGTCCGCGATGCAGAAATGGTGGCCGAGAAGATCATCGAACTGTTCGCCGAGCCGTTCCATATCGGCGAGCACGAGCTGTTCTCCTCGACCAGCATCGGCATCACGGTGTTTCCCCTCGACGCTGAGGATACGGACGTCCTGCTGAAGAACGCCGATGCCGCCATGTATAGCGCCAAGCATCATGGCCGCGGCGTCTACCGGCTTTATGCGCCGGAAATGAACGCCGCCCTGGCCGAGCGTGTCAGCATGGAAGGTGCGTTGCGCAAGGCCATCAACCGGGAAAATCTGCGCCTGCATTACCAGCCGCAGATCCTGCTGCAATACCAGCCCCAGATCGGGCAGATCGGCGGCGAAATCGTCGGCATGGAAGCGCTGGTGCGCTGGCAGCATCCCGAACTCGGGCTGATCATGCCAGACCGTTTCATTTCTCTGGCGGAGGACAGCGAACTGATCGTCCCGCTCGGCGAATGGGTGCTCCGCCAGGCCTGCGAGCAGGCGCGCGTCTGGCAGGATGCCGGGCTGCCACCCATCCGGGTTGCGGTCAACCTCTCGCCGCGCCAGCTTCAGTATCCCAACCTGCTCAAGCAGGTCAGCCAGGCCCTGGAGCGCAGCGGTCTGGATCCGTCCTGCCTCGAACTGGAAATTACCGAAAGCACGATACTGGAGCATACCGACGCCGTGATCGGCACCTTGCGGGCGCTGCGCGAAATGGGCATCACCATCGCCATCGACGATTTCGGCACCGGCCATTCATCCTTGTCAGCCCTGCAGCGTCTGCCGGTGGATGTGGTGAAGATCGACCGCTCGTTCGTACGCGACGTCATGACCGATGCCAACGACGCATCCATCGTGGCGGCGGTGATCGAAATGGGGCAAAAAATGGGCCTGAAGGTCATCGCGGAAGGCGTGGAAACGGAAGAACAGATGACGCTCCTGCAATCCATGAAGTGCAATTTCATGCAGGGCTACTACTTCAGCAAGCCGCTTCCTCCCGCCGAATTCGAGGCCCTGTTGACGCGCGAAATCGCAGCCCGCAGTCCGCTGAGGGTGGAATAAGTGGTGGACGCGACGATGAAGCTGCGTCGGAAATCCCAATTGCCCATATGGATGCTTGTCGGCGTCATGCTCGCCATGGTGGGCGCGCTGCTGACATGGCACACCGATGTTCGTTACGAGGAGTTCCGGCGCAACCAGGAAAGCCTCATGCGCAGTTCGGTGAGCGGTACCGCTGGCGGGATTGGCGCGTATCTGACTGAACTGCGCCGCTCGGTACACCTGTTCGCCAACAGCGAAAAGGCGCTGCTGGACAAGCTACGCTCCCATCCGGAGGACTTGGCCCTGCACGACCAGTTGAACAAGCGCGTGCGGTTTTATTTTCCCGAGGCGTTCGCCTTTACCCTCGCCGACCGCAGCGGCAATCCTCTGCTGGAGGACTTCGATGGACTGGTAGGCGAAGTCTGCCAGCATGACATCCGGCAATTCGCCGCTGACCGGGCACACAGCGAAGTCTACGTCCATCCCCATCCGGACGTTTACCACTTCGATGTCATGGTGGACTGGGATAAGGGCGGCACGGCACAGGGCATATTCTTCGTCAGTTTTCCTGCCGACCTGTTGGCGCGCGCTCTGCGCCACGGCCAGATTCCCGGCCATCGCCTGATGCTGCTGCACAAAAGGGTTCCCGGCCTGATCGAGATCACGGATATCGGCCCGCGCATCCTGCTTAGGCGGGATTTCAAACTCAACGCCGAAGAAATGCGTCGCATCGGCTACAGCCTGCCGGTGGCGGGAACCGCCTGGAACCTGGTCGATCTGCCCGAGGCCGGCCTGTTCGAGAATGCGCGTCGCAATATGGTGCGCGACGCATATCTCACTATGGGGGCTTTTCTTGTGGTCACCGCCGTGATGATGGGGCTGTTGTATCTCTCCCGGAAAAAGAACCGGGAACTAGACTACCTGTACCGCCACGACCCTGTCACCGGCCTGCCCAACCGCTATTTTCTGCTGGAGCACATGCAGACGCTCATCAACCGGGCAAAGCGGCGTCCGCTAGCCTTTTCCCTGCTGTTCCTGGATATTGGGGAAGCCAGGAGACCCGACTGCGGCTTCTTCGACAGGCCCGACTTGGCGCAAGTCCTGCAAAGCGCCTCGGCCCGCATTCGTACCGTTCTGGGCAAGCGCGACACGCTGGTGCGGCTCACTGGCAGCGAATTCGCCATATTGTCCGAGGAGGCCTCGGGCGAGCAGGCCAAACGCCTGGCGGAAAACATTGAAGCTGCCCTGCACCAACCGCTGGATATCCCGGGTGGCACGGTGATTTGCGCTCCCAGCGCGGGCTTCGCGGTCTACCCGTCCCAGGGTAAGGATTTCGAGGAGTTGGTTCAGACAGCCAACCTCGCCATGCACTCGGCCAAGCGCAGACCGACTTATGAGGTATTGCGGGAAGCACCTGATAATCGGTCAATTTGAAACAACGTCCATCCAAGGAGAAAGAGCAATGTCCGCAGTCCGGATAGTCAGAATGGTTGCCGGTTCCTTTGTACTGCTGTCACTCGCACTGGGCATGCATGTCAGCCCGATTTTCATGGACGAGAACTGGTTATGGCTTGCAGCTTTCACGGGGTTCAACCTGTTCCAGAGCGGTTTTACCAATATCTGTCCGCTGGAAATAGTGTTAAAGATCGCCGACATCAAATGAAGTGGGAGAAACCCGTCAGTCTCGTCTGAGGACACATAATTCACTGAGAAAAAAGGGGCATTGGCCG
>JAJYXA010000425.1 GCA_021791235.1 Pseudomonadota bacterium | reverse complement strand
AACCCGCCTGATTTAATGCGGTTTTCCGCGCCATCCGGCGCCACGGGAGACTGGCATGAACCCTGCTCATACCCTTGCAAAGACAACGCAAGGAGAGACCGACATGATCGAACTGGAAACAGGCAACACCCTGGACATCAGCCTGAAAGAGGATGCCCAGGGTCGCGACCGCGTGGAAGTCGCGCTCGACGAGCACGGATGTTCCCTCATGCTCACCCCGCATCAGGCGCGGGTGCTGGCGACCGAACTCATCATGGCGGTCAACCGCGCCGAAGTGCGCAGCAACCTCAAGCACAGCCAGAACATGGTTCGCAGCACGCAACCTGCCGAGCAAAAGCGCCGGCTGTTCCATCAGGCTTTCGCCAAATAGATTTCAGGCCAGTCGGCTTCGACTGGACCGGGGTAGCGGGCAGCCAGGCTGGACTACCCGATAAGTCGCCTCCGATTGTCGGAGGCCCGCCATCCGTGATAGGGTGGCACTCAGGCGCGAAGGGCTCGTCCTCGCGCCTTTTTATTTCACTACAATTGGCAGGAAATCCGCATGGCCGTCATCGAACTCACCCAGGACAATTTCGAATCCACCATCAACGGCAACGACGTCGTCGTCGTCGACTTCTGGGCACCCTGGTGCGGACCCTGCCGCGGCTTCGCGCCGATTTTCGAAGCCGCGTCCGACAAGCACGCCAACATCGTCTTCGCCAAGGTCAACACCGAAGTCGAGCAGGAACTGGCCGGCTACTTCCAGATCCGCTCGATTCCCACGCTGATGGTGTTCCGCGAACAGGTCATCCTCTATTCCGAAGCCGGTTCGCTGCCCGCCAACGCACTGGATTCCTTGATCGAACAGGTGATGGGGCTGGACATGGCGCAGGTCCACAAGGACATCGCCGAGCAGCAGGGTCGGGGTCAGGCCTGATTCAGCAGTAGCTGCCGCAGCAGCGGCAGCGTGATCGGACGGCGCGTTTCCAGGCTGAAGCGGTCCAGCGCCTCCAGCACCCGCAGCAGGTTCTGCATGTCGCGCGCGGTGTGGTTCAACAGATAGTCCGCCACCTGGGGTTCCAGCCGGAACCCCAGGGTTTCGGCGTGCTGCGCCAGGGCGGCGCGCTTCTCGGCGTCGTCCAGTCCGTGCAGCTGGAACACCAGCCCCCAGCCCAGCCGGGTCCGCAATTCCGGCATCACCGCCAGCTCGGCCGGCGCCACATTCCCCGCCGCCAGCCACAGCCCGCCCGCCTCGCGCACCCGGTTGAATGCGGCAAACCCCGCGTGCTGCCGTGCTTCGGTCCAGGTCTCCACCTGATCCGCGATCACCGCCTGCGCCACCCGCTGTCCGCTGAAGTCGACCGCCATCCCGCGCGCCTGGCAGGCGTGCGCCCAGGCCGCCAGCAGGTAACTTTTTCCGCTCCCCGGCGCGCCCCACACGTAGACCATGCGCTCGGCGGCGCTGCCGTCGAGCATGGCCTGCAACTGCGCCATCAACTCGACATTGCGCCCCGCCACGAAGCGGGCGAGTTCGGGCCGGGCGGGCGGGCGAATGTCCAGGAGGAGTTGCTGCATGGGGCGCAAGGATAAGGCAAAAGCACGGGTACGCTCCAGAAAAACCCGGGCGCCGCCTGGTGAAAACGCCTGCCGCGCGCAGCTATACTTGGCGCTTTCGCACTTGATGCCCGAGCCGCCCCGATGAGCCTTGCCTTTCCCGTTCCGCTCAAACCCGTGATCCAGCCGCCGCCGATGGTGGAGGAAGTGCTCAGCGACGATGAGCGCACGGCGCTGAAAGCACGCATCAAGACCCTGATGAAGCAGCAGGATGCGGTGCTGGTCGCGCACTACTACACATCGGCCGACCTGCAGGACCTGGCCGAGGAAACCGGCGGCTGCGTGTCCGATTCGCTGGAGATGGCGCGCTTCGGCCACGCCCACCCGGCGAAGACGCTGATCGTCGCCGGGGTCAAGTTCATGGGCGAGACGGCCAAGATCCTCAACCCGGAAAAGCGCGTCATCATGCCCGACCTGGGCGCCGACTGCTCGCTCGACCTGGCCTGTCCGGCCGACGAATTCGCCGCCTTCTGCGACGCGCACCCGGACCGCCTGTCCGTCGTCTACGCCAACACCAGCGCCGCAGTGAAGGCGCGCGCCGACTGGGTGGTCACCTCCGGCATCGCCGCCAGGATCGTCAAATACCTGCACCGGCAGGGCCACAAACTGTTGTGGGCGCCGGACCGCCATCTGGGCGATTACGTGCGGCGCATCACCGGCGCCGACATGCTGCTGTGGCAGGGTTCGTGCGTGGTGCACGAGGCGTTCAAGGCCGAGGCGCTGAAGAGGCTGCGCACCGAGCATCCCGATGCTGCGGTGCTGGTCCACCCCGAGTCGCCCGAGGCGGTAATCGCGCTGGCCGACGTGGTCGGCTCGACCACCCAGCTGATCGAGGCCGTGCGCACCCTGCCCAACCCCGAATTCATCGTCGCCACCGACACCGGCATCTTCCACAAGATGCACGCCGCCGCGCCCGGCAAGCTGCTGCTGGAAGCGCCGACCGCCGGCGAGGGCGCGACTTGCCAGTCCTGCGCGCACTGCCCGTGGATGGCGATGAACGGCCTCAGAAAACTTGCCGCCGTGCTGGAGAACGGCGGCAACGAAATCCACATCGAGGAATCCATCCGCGCCAAGGCCGCAGTATCGATCCAGCGCATGCTGGACTTCGCCGCGGCCGAGAAAGACGGCCGCATCCAGTTGGGCGACTGAGGGGGCGCACCATGGCCGGGACCAGCCTGCTTGCGCTGATCGACGACATCGCCACCCTCCTCGACGACGTGTCGGTGATGACCAAGGTCGCCGCCAGGAAAACCACCGGCGTGCTCGGCGACGACCTGGCGCTGAACGCCCAGCAGGTCGCCGGAGTGAAAGCCGAGCGCGAGCTGCCGGTGGTGTGGGCGGTGGCCAGGGGCTCGTTCCGCAACAAGCTGATCCTCGTTCCCGCCGCGCTCGCCATCAGCGCGCTGGCGCCGTGGGCGATCACGCCGCTCTTGATGCTGGGCGGCGCTTTCCTGTGCTACGAAGGTTTCGAGAAACTGGCGCACAAATTCCTGCACCGCGAGGAAGCCGCGGCACACCGCGCCGAGCTCGCGCAGGCGCTGGCCGATCCCAAGGTCGATCTGGCCGCGCTCGAACGCGGCAAGATCAAGGGCGCGGTGCGCACCGACTTCATCCTGTCGGCCGAAATCATCGTCATCACCCTGGGCACCGTCGCCGCCGCGCCGTTCGGCATGCAGGTCGCGGTGCTGGCCGGCATCGCCGTCCTGATGACGATCGGCGTGTACGGCCTGGTCGCCGGCATCGTCAAGCTCGACGATGGCGGGCTCTATCTCAGCCGGCAGCCGGGCGACGGCTTCGCCCGCGTGCAGCGCGGTCTCGGGCGCGGCATTCTGCGCGCCGCGCCGGTTCTGATGAAAACGCTGTCGGTGGCCGGCACCGCGGCGATGTTCCTGGTCGGCGGCGGCATCCTGGTCCACGGCATGCCGGGCGCGCAGGATCTGGTCCATGCCGTCACCCATGCTGCGGAAACCCTGCCGGCGGTCGGCGGCGCATTGTCAGCGCTCGTCCCCCTGCTGATCGATGCGCTGGCCGGCATCGCCGCGGGCGCGCTGATCCTGGGCGGCGTGACGGCCGTCCGTCGGCTGTTCCGGTAATCCGGCCGGCTTATTTCTGGAACGGCTGGATCAGCTTGCGCACCGTATCGTAGGCCGAATCGTCGACCACTGCGAAACCGTCGTAGCCCTTGTCGAACGCTTCCAGCGTGGCAGCCCGCTCCGGTGTGCTCCTGTTCAGGGCCAGCAGCGCATCGCGCAACTGGTTGCGCACCGTCACCGGCATGCCCGGGTGCACGGCGAAGATAGATGGCAAATCCTCTGCCACCGTTATTTATGTATCGGAGGATTCGGTGCAGACTGAAAATTTGCCATCCCGCGCCCGCATCCCGGCTTGACGGGATGCGGGCCGACCGACCGAAACGAAGCCATATCCCGTAAAATACCGGCTTTGAAGCAGAAGGATTCGGCCTCCCCAAGGAGACGACGCCCGAACACACCCCAGCATGACCGCACGCCTGCGCGAAATTCCCTACAACTACACTTCGTTTTCCGACCGCGAAATCGTCATCCGCCTGCTCGGCGCCGACGCCTGGGACGTGCTCAACACGCTGCGCAGCGGTCGCAGGACGGGGCGCTCGGCACGCATGCTGTTCGAGGTGCTGGGCGACATCTGGGTGGTGCGGCGCAATCCCTACCTGGAAGACGACCTGCTCGACAATCCCAGGCGCCGCCAGATGCTGGTCGAGGCGCTGCGGCACCGCCTGCACGAGATCGAGGTGCGGCGCCAGGGCAACGAGCGGGTGGGGCAGTTGCTGGCGGCGGCGGAACGCGCGGTGCGCGAATTCGAGTCCTGGTTCGCCGACACCGCCACCCTGCGCACGCGCATCCTGCGCCGCCTGGCGGGCGTGACCCGGCGCGACAACATCGCGTTCGACGGTCTGGCGCGCGTCTCGCACGTCACCGACGCGACCGACTGGCGGGTGGAATACCCCTTCGTGGTGCTGACCCCCGACAGCGAAGCCGAGATGGCGCCGCTGGTGGCCGGGCTGATCGAACTGGGGCTGACCATCATCCCGCGCGGCGGCGGCACCGGCTACACCGGCGGCGCGGTCCCGCTCACCGGCCGGGCCGCGGTCATCAACACCGAAAAGCTCGATGCGATGAGCGCGGTGGAGATGGCTCGCCTGCCCGGCGTCGAATTCGAGGTGCCGACGATCCGCTGCGGTGCCGGCGTCGTCACCAAGCGGGTGATGGACGCGGCCGACGCCGCCGGGCTGGCGTTCGCGGTCGACCCGACCTCGGCCGACGCCTCCACCATCGGCGGCAACGTGTCGATGAACGCCGGCGGCAAGAAGGCCGTGCTGTGGGGCACCGCGCTCGACAACCTGGTGTCGTGGCGCATGGTCACGCCGGACGCCGACTGGATCGAGGTCACGCGGCTCAACCACAACCGCGGCAAGATCCACGACGCTGCCGCCGCCACCTTCGAAATCCGCCGCTTCGCCGCCGACGGCAAGACGCCGAAAGGTTCGCCGGAAATCCTCACCATCCCCGGCAGCCGCTTCCGCAAGATCGGGCTCGGCAAGGACGTCACCGACAAGTTTCTCGCCGGCCTGCCGGGCATCCAGAAGGAAGGCTGCGACGGCCTGATCACCTCGGCGCGCTTCATCCTGCACCGGCTGCCCGCGCACATCCGCACCGTGTGCCTGGAATTCTTCGGCACCGCGCGCGACGCCACGCCCGCCATCGTCGAAATCAAGGACTACTGCGACGCCCACCCCGACGTCCAGCTCGCCGGGCTGGAGCACCTCGACGCGCGTTACGTCAAGGCGGTCGGCTATGCGACCAAGGCGCCGCGCGCCGCACGGCCGAACATGGTGCTCTTGATCGACGTGGCGTCGGACAACGAAGTCGCCGTCGGCGAAGCCGCCTCGCACATCGTTCGGCTCGCCAACGCGCGCGGCGGCGAAGGCTTCATCGCGGTGTCGGCCGAAACGCGCAAGAAGTTCTGGCTCGACCGCGCCCGCACCGCGGCCATCGCGGCCCACACCAACGCCTTCAAGATCAACGAGGACGTGGTGATCCCGCTGCCCCGGCTGGGCGACTACACCGACGGCATCGAGCGCATCAACATCGAGCTGTCGATCGCCAACAAGCTGAAGCTGCTCGATGCGCTGGCGGAATTCTTCAACGCGCCGCAGCTGCCGCTGCTGGAAGATGACGACACCGTCGCCGACCCCGTGCAGGTGGAGGAAAAACGGCAGCGGGCGCAGGCGTTGATCGAGTCGGTGCGCGCGCGCTGGAGTGACTATCTGAATCACCTCGACGCGCCACTGCCCGCGGACGCAAGCGAGCCCCCCCTCACCCCTCACCCCTCGCCCCTCACCGTCTTCACCGCGCTGCGCGACAAGCACATCCGCGTGTCGTGGAAGCGCGAAGTCCGGCGCGAACTGCACCAGCTCTTCATCGGCCGCGAATACCTCCCGGTGCTCGAAGCCTGCGACCGCATCCACAAAGAGGTATTGAAAAGCCGCGTGTTCGTGGCGCTGCACATGCACGCCGGCGACGGCAACGTGCATACCAACATCCCGGTCAACTCCGACGACTACGCCATGCTGCAGGCCGCCAATGCGGCGGTGGCGCGCATCATGAAACTCGCCACCGACCTGGGCGGGGTGATCTCGGGCGAGCACGGCATCGGCCTGACCAAGCTGGAATTCCTCGACGACGCCACCATCGCTACGTTCGCCGAATACAAGCAGAAGGTCGATCCCGCGCACCGCTTCAACAAGGGCAAGCTCTTGCCCGGCGCGGATCTGCGCAATGCCTACACGCCGTCGTTTAGTCTTTTGGAAGCGGAGTCGATCATTCTCGAAGCCTCGGAAACCGGGGCCATCGCCGATTCGATCAAGGACTGCCTGCGCTGCGGCAAGTGCAAGCCGGTGTGCAACACCCACATCCCGCGCGCCAATCTTCTATACAGCCCGCGCAACAAGATCCTCGCCACCTCGCTCCTGATCGAGGCCTTCCTGTACGAGGAACAGACCCGGCGCGGCGTGTCGCTGAAGCACTTCGACGAGTTCGGCGACGTCGCCGACCACTGCACCATCTGCCACAAGTGCAAGAATCCCTGCCCGGTCGACATCGACTTCGGCGACGTCTCGATCGCCATGCGCAACCTTTTGCGCCGCCAGGGCAAGAAGAAGTTCAACCCCGGCACCTGGGCGTCGATGGCCTTCCTCAACGCGACCGATCCCAGCACCATCAAGGCCTTGCGCAAGCCGCTGATCGAGTGGGGTTACGCCGCGCAACGGATGGGGCACACCCTGTTCAAGCGCATGGGGCTGATCCAGACGCAGACGAAAAATCCGCCCGCCACCCTCGGCAAGCCCAAGCTGGTCGCGCAGGTCATCCATCTGGTCAACAAGCCGATGCCGGGCGGGCTGCCTAAGAAAACCTCGCGCGCGCTGCTGGGACTGGAGGATCCTTCGATCGTGCCGATCCTGCGCAACCCGGCCAAGCCGTCCGACGATGCCGACGCGGTGTTCTACTTCCCCGGCTGCGGCTCGGAACGGCTGTTTTCCCAAGTCGGGCTCGCCACCCAGGCGATGCTGTTCGAACTCGGCACCCAGACCGTGCTGCCGCCCGGCTACCTGTGCTGCGGCTACCCGCAGACCGCGGGCGGCCAGGCCGACAAGGGCGAAGCCATCACCGCCGCCAACCGCGTGCTGTTCCACCGCGTCGCCAACACGCTCAACTACCTCGACATCAAGACCGTGATCGTGTCGTGCGGCACCTGCATGGACCAGTTGCTGAAATACGAATTCGAGAAAATCTTCCCCGGCTGCCGCCTGCTCGACATCCACGAATACCTGATGGAGAAAGGCATCAAGCTCGACGACGTGAGCGGCGAGAAATACCTCTACCACGACCCCTGCCACACCCCGATGAAGACCCACGCGCCGCTGAAAGTCGCCAACGCGCTGCTCGGCGGCGGGGTTGTCTTGTCCGACCGCTGCTGCGGCGAATCCGGCACCCTCGCCATCACCCGCCCCGACATCTCCACCCAGATCCGCTTCCGCAAGGAAGAGGAAATCCGCGCCGGCGTCGCCGCGCTCGGCCCGGACGGCAAGCAGCCGGTCAAGCTCCTCACCAGCTGCCCGTCGTGCCTGCAGGGGCTGGCACGCTACAGCGACGACACCGGCACCACGCCGGATTACATCGTGATCGAGCTGGCGAAGAAGCTGCTGGGCGAGAACTGGATGGCGAGCTACCTCGCCCGAGTCGGCAACGGCGGGGTCGAACGGGTACTGCTTTGAGCCGTTTCCTGTGTGATGCAGTCGGCGGAAAACTGCTGTGGCAGGACGATTTCTGCCGCGTTGTGCATGCCGACGAGCCGGACTACCCCGGCTTTCTGCGCGTGATCCTGAATGCCCACGTCAAGGAAATGACCGACTTGCCGGCTGCCGATCAGCAGGCGCTGATGCGCGTGGTGTTCGCCGCCGAGGCGGCGCTGCGCGAGGGGATGGCGCCCGATCTGGTTGCCCAGCGGCCACGCTCCACCCGCAAGGGGCAGGCCGTGGTTCTAAAGACGCTAAAGCCCTAAAGGACTCCGATCCACTACGTGCTGAAATCCCGCAAGGCGGGATGGAGTCGTATGCGTCAAGAACCACGCTCAACCGACGGCTTGCTCGCGCTCCGGAAACGGAATGACGGTGCCGCCCTGCGGCGCGCTGGGCTGCTGCATGCGCTGGGCGGGAAAGACGGCCGCAAAGGTGCTGCCCTTGCCGGGAATCGACTGAATCTCCAGCCGCGCGCCGTGGCGGGTGAGGACGTGCTTGACGATGGCGAGCCCGAGCCCGGTGCCGCCGGTTTCGCGCGATCGGCTGCGATCGACGCGGTAGAAACGCTCGGTCAGACGCGGAATGTGCTCGGCGGCGATGCCTTCGCCGGTGTCGGTGACGGCAAACACCCCCTCGCCATCGCGCTCGCGCCAGGCCAGGGTGATTTCTCCGCCTTCCGGGGTGTAGCGCACGGCGTTGGACACCAGGTTGCCAAGCGCGCTGCGGATTTCCTGCAGGCTGCCTTTCAGCCAGGCCGGACTGCCGAGTTGCAGGTTGACCCGATGCTGCCCCCGGCTCAGCGATTCCGCCTCGGCCTTCAGTGAACGCGCCAGTTCTGGGACGTTGATGGGCTCGTCGTTCAGCATGTGATCGGCGCTTTCCAGCCGCGACAGGGTCAGCAGGTCGTCCAGCAGATGCTGCATGCGCCGGGTATGGTCGAGCATCAGGTCGAAATAGTGACGGCTCTCGGCGGCCGGCAGGTCGGGGGCATCGGCCAGGGTTTCGACGAAGCCGCCGACCACCGTCAACGGCGTGCGCAGTTCGTGCGAGACGTTGGCGATGAAGTCGCGCCGCATCGCGTCGACGCGCTCGAGGTCGGTGATGTCGCGCGCGACCAGCAGTTTCTTGCCTTCGCCGAACGGCACCAGTTGCAGCGACAGGGTGATCTCGCGGTTGATCGGCGACTTGCACACCAGGCGGCGCGAATAATCGGCGGCGTCGAGAAACTCCAGAAAATGGGCCTGCCGCAGCAGGTAACGGATGAACTGGCCGCGGTCGCGCTCGCAGTCCAGCCCCAGGTATTTGCGCGAGGCCGGGTTGCACCAGTCGATCTGCTCGTTGCCGTTGAGGATGACCATGCCGTCGGGCACCGCCATCGCGGCGTGCTCGAACTGTTCGAGCGCGGTGGTGAGTTCGCTGCGGCTGGCGCGCTGGCGGCGCTGCAGTTTTTGCAGACGGTAGAAGATGTCGCCCCAGGTGCCGGTGGCGTCGGGCGGATCCACTTCGTCGGGGTTTTCCAGCCAGCGCGCCAGGCGGAACTCCTGCCCCAGGCGGCGCAACATCACGAAGGCCTGGATGCCCGCCAGAAAGCCCAGCGCGGCCACCCAGCCGGAGCCGGCCCACAGAATCAGCGCCACCAGCAACACGCTGGCCAGCACGCTGAGCGGACGCCACCAGAAGCCCATGTTTACCTGCCCCAAAAACCGGTGGGCGGATTATCCCACTTCGGCCGAAAAGCGATAGCCCGAGCCGCGCACCGTCTGGATCAGATCCGCATGGCCGGACGGCTCCAGCGCCAGGCGCAGGCGGCGGATGTGGACGTCGATCGTGCGCTCCTCCACGAACACGTCGTCGCCCCACACCTGGTCGAGCAGTTGGGTGCGCGAATAGACGCGCTCGGGATGGGTCATGAAGAAGTGCAGCAGGCGGAACTCGGTCGGCCCCAGTTCCAGCGCCTGATTGCGGCTCTGCACGCGGTGGCTGGTGGGATCGAGCCGCAGGCCGTTGATTTCCACCGGCTCGTCGGTCATCTGCGGCGCGCGGCGGCGCAGCACGGCCTTGATGCGCGACACCAGTTCGCGCGGCGAGAACGGCTTGGTGATGTAGTCGTCGGCACCGGTGTCCAGCCCCAGCACCTTGTCGCGCTCCTCGCCGCGCGCGGTCAGCATGATGATGGGAATCGGCTGGTAGCGCTCGTCGCTGCGCAGGCGCTTGCACAGGTCGATCCCGGACATGCCGGGCAACATCCAGTCGAGCAGGATGACGTCGGGCAGGGTGCTCTTGAGAAATTTCAGCGCGTGCTCGGCATCGCCGGCGGCGGTGACCTGGTGGCCGGCCTGCGCCAGATTGAATTTCAGCAGTTCCTGGATTCCGGGTTCGTCTTCGACCAGCAAAATATTGGCAGCCATGTTGATTCCAAGCTTATTTGGGATGGTGGCCATTCTATGACAGCAGTATGACCAATTTATGACATGGGCGCGGTTGTGCCAAACCCGCGCCAGCCTGCGCGCTGGTAGAATTCCTGGCTGACTCGCTCATCCCTTCCGCCATGGATAAAACCACCCATTTCGGCTACCAGCAGGTCGCCGAATCCGAAAAGGCCGCCAAGGTGGCCGAGGTCTTCCATTCCGTCGCCGCCAAGTACGACGTCATGAACGACCTCATGTCTGCCGGCCTGCACCGGCTGTGGAAGCGCTTCGCCGTGGCGCAGGCGGGCCTGCGGCCGGGGATGCGGGTGCTCGACGTCGCCGGCGGCACTGCCGACCTGACGCGGCTGTTCCTGAAGGAAGTCGGCGCGACCGGCACCGTGCTGCTCACCGACATCAACTTCTCCATGCTGCGCGAAGGCCGCGACCGCATGCTGAACGAGGGCAGGACGCCGCCCGCCGTGCAGTGCGACGGCGAACGGCTGCCGTTTCCCGACAATTATTTCGATTGTGTATCGGTCGCCTTCGGTCTGCGCAACATGACGCACAAGGACCAGGCGCTGGCCGAGATGCACCGCGTGCTGAAGCCCGGCGGCCGCC
>JAJYXA010000123.1 GCA_021791235.1 Pseudomonadota bacterium | reverse complement strand
AAACCCGGCACTGATTGCTGGGAGCCCCGTCCAAACGCCACCGTCCAGGTGGCGTTTTTGCGTCCGGGGTCGGTTTCTGTTCCGGAATGCCTGGGCGCCCATAACCCCATTAAGGAAACGCTGAACAAGTCCTTCGACAAGCTCAGGACGAACGGCAAGTTGTTGATTCCGTTCGTGGTGAGCTTGTCGAACCATGAGCGGAATCAACTGGTTCGGTGTTTCCTTAAGGCGTGAGTGTGGCCTGCGATGGCCCTGCTACCCCCTACGAGGCCTGATTGCCCCCTGTCGCGAAGTGCCTGAACGATGTGGAGGAGGCAGGCTGGTTAGGTTTGCAGATGTAGATATTAATTAATTTCGAATATAAGCCGATACATAATCAAAGGCCGGCAAGCGTGGGTTGGAAGTCTGCCGTCTTGGAGACATCGGGTACCCGGTTTCAGCTGACCGAAGATCGGAAAGCTCAGGAAGCCCGGGCTTGGGAAAAATCAGTGGGTCAGTACTCCGCAGGGGCTTTGATGCTGAATCGTATTGTTGAAATGTTCAGGGGCGATAGGGCCCGAAAACATAAATATCCCGGGCCGGATTCCCTGGCTGGGCCGGCTGGCCACAATGATGCCTTCATCAAGCTGAATGCCCTGGCACCTCTGGTAAGCGAGATCAAGGCACCGTCTGCCAGGGAGGCAAACGAACCGAACGTTGCGGGCGCGTCACAGCCGAACAAATCCATCGTGTGCCGTGAGGCTGTGCTGGGCAGGGATCAGCGTGTGGCGGGCTATGCGTTCAGTTTGCGCTACGAAGTCAACCAGCGGGTGCGTGCTTCCAGCACCACCGTCCAGCGCCTGTATGACAAGGTCTTGCTGAGCAATCTGCAGGTCATGGACATTCAGCGGCTGCTGGAGCATCGGCTGGCCTTCATCGAGGTGTCGGCGAGTTCCCTGGCCATGCCTTTGCTCGAGGAGCTGCAACCGCACGGAATCGTGTATGTGGTGGGCACCAACGCCCAGCTCATTGCAGATGCTGAGTCCTGTTTGGGTAGCCTGACGCGCCTGAAGGGGCTGGGTTATCGCATCGGCCTGTATGGCGCGGGCGTGGACAGCCCGGGCATGTCGCCATTCGTGGAATTGGCGGATTTCCTGTTCGTCGACATGGGGGGCAACGATATCCCCACCATCAAGAATCAGGTGGATGCCATCGTCAGGCAGGTTCCGTCAATGAAGTGCGTGGCGACCAACATTCAGACCCTGGAAGAGTTCAATGTTTGCCAGAGATTGCCCTTCGCCTTTTATCAAGGCGCCTTCATCACCAGCCGGGAGAAATGGGACACGCCCCGGATCGATGCGGGCCGCATCAAGATTCTGGAACTGCTGAACCAACTGCGGGGTGATGCGGATACCGCCGAATTGTCCAGGCTGATCAAACAGGATCCCGCGCTGTCCTTCAAGCTGTTGCGTTACATCAACTCCCCGGGAATGGGATCCACGCACAAGATCGGCACCCTGGATCAGGCGTTGGTTGTGCTGGGCCAGCAGAAGCTTTATCGCTGGCTGACCCTGCTGCTGTATACCAGCGGGAATACGCGGGGGCTGGACTGGGCCATCATGGAAAATGCCTTGGTGCGTGCGCGGCTTGCCGAGCTGGTGGCGCAGGATTCGCTGTCCCCCACGGAGCGCGATGAACTGTTTGTGGCGGGGGTGTTCTCCCTGCTGGACATCGTGCTCGCCATGCCCATGGAAGACGTGCTCAATCAAGTGAGCTTGCCCCCGATGGTCAACGAAGCGCTGCTTCATAAAACAGGGAAATATGCACCCTATCTCGATCTGGCGGTCGCCTGCGAGCAATCCGATGGCGCCGACATTGCCGCCATGTCGCAGGCGGTCGGGCTGGATAGCAGGCAGGTCAACACCCTGCATGTCGAGGCAATGATCTGGGCGCATCAGGTGGGTGGTTAAGGAATCGGCGACCGCCCGGCCCGTGATCTGGTGTGCAGCAATCCGGCGTGTCTGCGGACTGCGGGCCGGAAAGACCCTACAGCCGGGCTTGGGAAAAATTGAACGTGGGATGGCTTGATGCTGGATCGTTTGTTCGGACTGTTGAGGGGGAAGGCTGGGCTGCGCACGGATATCGAGCGTGGTGGCCTGTTTGCGTCGCGAGCCCAGAAGGCGGCGTTTCGCAAGCTGAATGCCGTTGCGCCGTTGGTGAGCGGGACGCATGAAGCGTCCGCCAGGGTGGGGGCCCATTCGAGAGGCCCGCTTGAGCAGACGGGCAATTCGATCGTGCGCCGCGAGGCCGTGCTGGGAAGCAACCAGCGGGTAGCGGGGTATATGTTCAGCCTGGTATACCAGGCCAATCCGCGGGTGATAGCCTCCAGCACCAGTATCCAGCGCCTGCATGACAGGGTGCTGTTGCGCAACCTGCACGTCATGGGCGTTCAGCGCCTGCTGGAGCACCGGCTGGCCTTTGTCGATGTGTCGGCAAGTTCCCTGGATGCTCCATTCATCGAGGCGTTGCCGCCGCAGGGCTCCGTCTATGTGATAGGCGCAAGCACCCCGCTCGTCGCCAATCACGCCCCCCACCTGGCCCGCCTCAAGGCACTGGGGTACCGCATCGGTCTGCGCGCCACAGGCGCGAACATCCCGGACAGCTTCCCTTTCTGGGACCAGCTGGATTTCCTGTTCATCGACATCGGCAACAGCGATATCCCCTTGATCAACGATCTGATGGAGCGTGCGGCCAGGCGGGCGCCCGCCATGAAGTTTGTGGCAACGGGTATCCGGACGGTCGAGGAATACCGGGTCTGCGCCAAATTGCCATTCTCTTCCTACCAAGGCCCCTTCATCACCAACCGGGAAAAACTGGATGCACCGGGGATGGATGCGGGCCGCATCAAGATCATCGATCTGTTGAACCGGCTGCGAGGCGATGCCGAGGTGGCCGAACTCGCCAGCCTGATCAGGCAGAACCTCGCTTTGGCCTACAAGCTGCTGCGTTACATCAATTCCCCGGGAATGGGACAGAGGCACAAGATCGTCACGCCGGAGCAGGCGCTGATGGTGCTGGGCCGGCAGAAGCTGTATCGCTGGCTCACCATCCTGCTGTTTACCAGTGGAAAAACACCTGGGCTGGATTGGGCCGTGATGGAAAACGCCCTGGTCCGTGCGCGGCTGGCGGAGCTGCTTGCCCAGAATGCGCTGACTGCGGATGAACGGGATGAGCTGTTCGTGGCGGGCCTGTTTTCCCTGCTGGACGTCGTGCTGTCCATGCCCCTGGACGCCGTGCTCAAGCAGGTCAATTTGCCTGCGCAGATCAGCGAGGCGCTGCTTCAGCAGCAGGGGCGATATGCGCCTTATCTGGCGCTGGCCATCGCCTGCGAGCAATCCGACGACGCCAATATTGCCGCGCTCGCGCAGGTCGTCGGGCTGGAGGTCTGGCGGGTCAACTACGTCCATCTTGAAGCCATGCTGTGGGCCCAGCAGGTCGGGGAATAGCCGCTCGATGAAGGGCGCATCCGTGCCGGTTGTGTGGGGCAGGGGGGCGATGCATGATGAGAGGAGTTTGTATGCTCACGCCGCGCCGCACATGGTCACTGCCACCTTTCGCTTCTATGAAGAACTGAACGACTTCCTGGCACCCGGGCGGCGCAGGCAGGAATTCACCGTGCCCTGCGCGCAGGCGGCGACGACCAAGCACATGATCGAGGCGCTGGGGGTGCCCCACACCGAAGTGGAGCTGATCCTGGTGAATGGCGAGTCGGCGGACTTCAGCCGCCTGTTGCAGGACGGCGACCGGGTGGCGGTGTATCCACGCTTCGAGTCGATGGACGTGACGCCGCTGCTGCGGGTGCGCGACCTTCCCTTGCGCGAGACGCGTTTCGTCGCCGACGCGCACCTCGGCGGGCTGGCCCACATGCTGCGCATGCTGGGGTTCGACACGCTGTACGACAACCACTTCGACGACGACGCCATCGTGGAAATTTGCGAGCATGACGGCCGCATCGTGCTGACGCGCGACCGCGAACTGCTGAAGCGGCGCGCAGTGACGCACGGTTGTTACGTGCATGCGCTGAAGTCGGAGGCGCAGCTGCGCGAGATCGTCGAGCGGCTCGACCTGGCGCGCAGCGCCAGACCGTTCACGTTGTGCCTGCATTGCAATACACCGCTGCGCCCGGTCGACAAGGCCAGCGTGCTGGATCGTCTGCCGCCCAAGGTACGCGAACGCTACGCGCATTTTTCCACCTGCGACACGTGCGGTCGCGTGTACTGGGAAGGCTCGCACTGGCGCAACATGCGGCGGATGCTGGATGGTCTGTTGAACAACGAAGAAACTTGAGCGCCGCGGCGCAGTCCATCCTCGACACGGAAGGTGTGCGAATGAAAAGAATGAAGCTGCAAATCCTCGCGTCCCTGCTTGCCGGGCTGGCGCTCACCGGCTGCGATGACGCGCCCTCGGGTCTGGGCGGCAGGGCCGGTGCGGACGAGGCGCCGCTCGATCGCAAGCTCGATCCCGCGCAGGTGGTGCGCGGCAAGGCCGTCTATGAGGCGCACTGCATGGAGTGCCATGGCCCCGGCGGCAAGGGGCAGCCGGGCGACTGGCGCATCCGCGATGCGGACGGTTACTATCCGCCGCCCCCGCTGGACGACAGCGCCCACGCCTGGCATCACCCCACCGCGGCATTGCTGGAAACGATCCGCAACGGCAGTCCGCAGGGGCAGGGCAGGATGCCGGCCTGGAAGGGCAAGCTGACCGAGCAGGAGATGCAGGACGTGGTCGCCTACATCAAGTCGCTGTGGTCCGACCCGGTGTACCGGTTATGGTGGAAAATGGAGCAGCAATCGCTGGAGAATTGAAAGACTTTTGAAACAACCCGAGACAGGAGCAAACCCATGAGCGAATACGGATTCGAAACCAAAATCAGCGGCCCCTTCGACGCAGCGGTCGACAAGGTCACCGCCGCACTCAAGACCGAAGGCTTCGGCGTGCTGACCGACATCGACGTGCAGGCCACCATGAAGGCCAAGCTCAACGTCGATGGCCGCCCTTACCGCATCCTCGGCGCCTGCAACCCGCCGCTGGCGCACCAGGCCATCACCGCCGAACCCGACGTCGGCATGCTGCTGCCGTGCAACGTCGTGGTGCGCGAGGAGGCCGACGGCAAGGTGACCGTGTCCTTCCTCGACCCCGGCATCATGGTCAAGCTGGTCTCCAACACCGCCGTGCACGGTGTCGCGAATGAAGCACGTGCGCGTCTGATGCGGGTGAAGGACAGCCTGGCGGCCTGAACGTTTCCAATCCCATGAAAGAGCCCGCATTCGCGGGCTCTTTTGTTTTGATGCCCCGGCGTTCCGGAATGTCCGCGTGTCCGAACGTGCCATGGCGGCCACAAGAAAAACTTCACGGCGATGTCACTGGAGTGTCTTTGCGCCGGACTAGGGTATCCGGGCAGCCTGCTGCATCGTCCCTGCACATCGTTTACAGGGACTGCCGGGTAGAGGTCACGCTCCGACACCGCGCACTGAGGCAAGGACGGGAGCACGCGACGATTCCCTCGCCCGGAAATCGAGACATTCCTACACAACCCATGTAAAGGATATCAAGCATGCACCTGAATAACTTGCCCCGACTGACGCTGATGGCGCTGAGCATCGCTGTCATCGGTCATGTTCCGTCCCTCTATGCCGCCGACGCGATTTCGGAGCACCGTCGCAGCCAACACACCCTCACCCCGATTGAGCACGTCATCGTGATCATGGGTGAGAACCACACGTTCGACAATGTATACGGCGGTTACCGCCCGCCCCGCGGCCAGTCGGTCAGAAATCTGCTTTCGCAGGGCATCATCAATGCCGATGGCAGCCCGGGGCCCAATTTTTCCAAGGCTGCGCAGCAACAGGCCAGCAACCCGAACCTCTACATGCTGGACCCCTCGCAGACCGGCCCCTATGCCACCTTGCCGCAGCCGAACACGACCTATGCCACCGGCCAGACACCGGGTGTGCCCGACCCGCGCTTCCCGGCGGACCTCCCGAATGGTCCCTTCCAGATCACGAAATACGTGAGCTATGACGCACACGTCGGAGATCCCGTACACCGCTTTTTCCAGATGTGGCAACAGCACGACAAGGGCAGGAATGACCTGTTTCCCTGGGTTGCCGAGACGGTCGGCATCGGCCCCCAGAACAGTTCGCCTATCACGCCTGCCAACACCTATCAGGGCGGCGTTTCCATGGGGTTCTACAACATGAGCACCGGTGACGCCCCCTACTTCAAGGCGCTCGCGGAAGACTATGCCATGAGCGACAACTACCACCAGTCGGTCATGGGGGGGACGGGGGCGAACTTCATCGCGATCGTCACGGGCGACGTGGCCTACCACAACGCAAATGGCGTCGCCGACGTCCCGCCTGCGAACCAGATCGAAAATCCGAACCCGCAAGCCGGAACCAACAACTTCTACCAGCAGGATGGCTACGGTGGCGGCTCCTACGTGAACTGTTCCGACGCAAGCCAGCCCGGCGTCAGCGCGATCCTGGATTACATCAATGGCTTGCCGGGCGAAGCGTTCCGTGGCGGCAATTGTGCGGCAGGCCACTACTACCTGCTCAACAACTATGGCCTCGGCTACACGGCAACCGGCCAGGTCAAGCCGCTGGGGGCGAACCTCTTCACGCTGCCTCCGCAGACCATCCCCACCATCGCGGACGCGCTTTCCGACAAGGGCATTTCCTGGAAGTGGTACAGCGGCGGTCGCAACAACGGCAATCCGACCAGTGAGTATTGTTCGATCTGCGATCCGTTGACCGGTTTTGCGTCAGTCATGACCACCTCGCTCAAGGACAATCTCCAGGACGTGACCCAGTTCTACCAGGACGTGCGCGACGAGGAGAGCATGCCGGCAGTAGCCTTCATCCGCCCCTTCGAAAGCATGGCCGGCCACCCGGCGAACTCGACGATGGACGGCTACGAAAACTTCGTGAAGGACATCATCAGCCGAGTGAAGAGCAACAAGAAACTCTGGGCGAAGACGGCGATTCTCATCACGATGGATGAAGGCGGCGGCTATTACGACACGGGTTATATCCAGCCCGTCGACTTCTTCGGGGATGGCACGCGCATTCCGATGGTCGTTGTCTCGCCGTTCGCGAAAAAGGGCCACGTGGATCACAGCTACAGCGACCACGCCTCGATCCTGAAATTCATCGAGAAGAACTGGCGCTTGCAGCCGTTGTCCGAACGCAGCCGTGACAACCTGCCCAACCCTGTGGCCAGCAAACGGGATCCCTATGTGCCGCTTAACCGGCCGGCTGTCGGGGACCTGATGGGCATGTTCTCGTTCGAGCATGCCGCCGAAAAATCCCGCGACCAGATCGGGCACGGCGACGACAACTAACGGCAACTCGCACTGAGGTATCAGGACAGCCGGGGCAAGAACCCCGGCTGTTTTTTTGGGTTTTCCAGGAGCTGATCCCGGGGGAAGGCGACCCGGAACAAAGCATCGAGCGGGATCGCAGCAAGGCTGGCCATTCCGGATTGGCCGAATTCAACTGGCCAATCCGCCTGTGTCCGCGGGTTTTGTTGCTCAAGACTCGGGAGCGTTCATATCCGCTTCCACTTTCCCGTTTCCGCCAGGAAAGGCGATATCTCCACTTCACGGCTCCAGCGCAGGGGCAACGAGGCGACAACGTGCCTGACGTGCCGTACCTTGAATCGCAGCAGGCGTTCCGCCCCCGCAAAAGCCTCCATCTCGGGGCTCTCGAAAACAATCTGTGCGTCAGCCGCAAGGTAGAGCAGGTCGCCGGTTTCAAAATCGATGAAGAGCAGGCCCGCGCGCGGATTCAGCATGATGTTGCCGAGCGTATTGAAGAAGCGGTTGCCGGCGAAGTCGGGGAAGGTCAAGGTGTCGTCGCCCTCTGCGCGCACAAAACCGGGTTTGCCTCCACGGTGCGACACGTCCACCCCGTGTGATCGCGCGGTTCCATGATGGGCGCCTGGGTGGGCGCTGGCGATAAACAGGGTGTCCGCGCGCGCGATGATTTTCCGGGTCGCTTCATTCAGTGCCGTGGCGGAATGAACCGTGCCGGTGCTTTCGATAGCCCGGTATTCGACCCGGCGTGCCTGGATGTATTTTGGGCAATTCCCGAAGCTTTGCTGTACGCCGACCAGAAGGCCGTCATCGTCCATGCGCTCGATGATGCCGTTCATGCGATTGCGGCGACGCGTAGGCTGCTCTATCCCCAGCAGGGCAATGGGCGCGCCGGTGGCAAGCGTCTCGCGTAGGGGATCGAAGACGGCAGGCCGGGCGCGAATCAGAAGATGGCGCGCATCGGGGCTGCCTATGAATCCCGGCGGATTGGTCAGTATGGATGCCCAGGGCTGTCCCTCGGCATCCGTACTGCCCACCATGACGAACGGCAGTTGGGCGAAAAACGTCCGATGCTGTTCAGGCATGGACGTGCGTATCGCGTTCTCTCCGATTGCAGCCATGCGATCACGCACCCCCACGCGCGCCTGCACCCGGCATTCGCCCGGGTGGAACACCTGCGGATCGTCAGGCGATTTCATCTCAGGCGGCCAACCCCACCCTGGAACTCACCATGGGGACAAAACCCGGCAATGCCTCGATCCGTTTCAACCAGCCGCGCAGATTGGGATAGGGCTCGAGCGAGACATTGCCTTCGGGCGCGTGGGCAATGTAGCTGTAGTTGGCGAGGTCCGCGATGGTCGGTGCGTTGCCCGCCAGGAAGGGCGAAGTGCCCAGTTCGGCTTCCATCACGGCAAACAGGTCATGGGATCGCGCAATGGCTTCTTCGGCAGGGACGGGCGCCTTGAACAGCGTCGCTCGGCGAGCCGCAGCCGGGCCAGATGCGACCGGCCCGGCCGCCACCGACAGCCAGCGCTGCACGGTGGCGGCGGCGACCGGGTCATGCGGTAGCCATTGGCCCGCATCATATCTGCTCGCCAGATACACCAGAATCGCATTGGAGTCGGCCAGGGTGATCTCGCCATCCTGGATCACCGGAACCTCGCCAAACGCGTTCATGGCCAGAAACGCGGGCTGCTTGTGTGCCTTGGCCGCGAGGTCCACGTCCACCAGCTCATAGGGCAGCTTGAGCAGCGACAGGAACAGCTCAACACGATGACTGTGGCCGGAGAGGAAGAAGCGGTGGAGCTTGATGGGGCGAGCAGGTGACGCGGCAGCAGGATTCACAGTTAACTCCTTTTTGAGATTGGAAAATTACTGGGTGCATTGTGGGCACCGCCACCTGGTGAATAAATGGCGTGTGCAGAACATGACTGATCCATTAAGTGGAATAATCGGCGCATGGACAAGCTCAAGGCCATGCAAACCGTTGTCAGCATTGCCGATGAAGGCAGCCTGACGGCTGCCGCCGCAGTGCTGGATTCGTCGCCCCCCGCCGTCGTGCGGACTCTGGCGGCGCTGGAAGCCCATTTGGGCATTCGCCTGTTCAACCGCACCACGCGACGCATCTCGCTCACCGAAGAAGGTCGTCACTACATCGAAAGCTGTCGCCAGTTGCTGGCGGCCGTCAAGGATGCCGAATCGGCCTTGACCACAGACGCAGTCGAGCCCAGCGGCCAACTCACCATCACCGCGCCCGTGCTGTTCGGGCAGATCTATGTCGCGCCTGCCGTGACGCGCTTTGTGCAGAAATATGGCAAGGTGCGCGTCAATCTCATGCTGCTGGATCGCGTGGTCAACCTGCTGGAAGAAAACATCGATGTGGGGATACGCATCGGCGCGCTGGAGGATTCGTCCCTGGTTGCGCAACCTCTGGGTAGCGTTCGCCGCATGGTCGTCGCCAGCCCGGATTATCTCAGCCGCTTTGGCGTACCTGATCACCCGCGGGACCTGCTCAAAGCCAACTGCGTGAAGTTCTCAGGCGGCATGGGGCCGGGCTGGACATTTTACGAAGGCGGCAAGCCGTTTTCCGTGCCCGTGACAGGCAACCTCGAGTTCAATCACGTCGCCCCTGCAGCCGATGCCTGTCTGGCCGGGCTTGGGTTCGGCATGTTCATCTCTTATCAGGTCGCGCATCACATCGAAAAGAAGCGTCTGCAAATCGTGCTCGAATCATTCGAGCCGCCCCCGCAGCCCATTCATGTGATCTATCCGCATGCACGGCTGCTGCCAGCGCGTACCAAAATCTTTATCGAGTGGATAAGGCAGGCGTTAAAAGACTGCACCCCTAACCTGGGGTTTGAACAACAGGGGACGGCAACCTGAGCCAACCCTGGTTTCCTGGACTCGATGGCCGTCGCGGCTATCACGCTGCCTGGCCGTTCCTGCTTTTTTTACTCCGAACCCAGTTCCTTCAGCACTTCCTGCACCAGCACCCACGGCGCCACCACCACCGCCCAGAACATCGGCTGGCGCGCATGCCAGTCCTCGGCGTCGGCGAGCTCGGCGCGGGCGATGCGGCCCTCGGCCAGCCATGCCTGCACGGTAGTGGCGTTGTTCTCGGCGACATGCAGGGCGGCGTCGACGAGGTCCATGCCGGTGGCGACCTTGATGACGTCGCCGCGCGCGAAGTGACGTTCGAGTTCGGGCCAGGCGAGTTGGGCGGTTTCGAGGTTGAGCTTGGCGCGGAGGATGTCGCTGGGGGTCATGGCGAGATGCAAGTTACAAGGTGCAAATTACAGGGCGAAACGCTAGCGGGATTTGCCGCCGCCACGGCGCTGGCTGAGCGGGTGCTTGGGCATCTGGGGCGGACGGCCGCGGCTGGCGGGGGCGGGCTTGCCCGATGCCGGTTTGGTGGCGCCGGATTTATCCGCCCCCGCTTTGGCAGGCGCGGGTTTGCCGGCGGCAGGTTTGGCCGGGCCGGGTTTTCCTGGCGCGGCTTTGGCGCGGCCGCCGTCGGCGCGCGGGGTGCGCGTGCCTTCCGGCTGCTTGCCGGTGCCGGCGGGCTGGAACAGCGGGATCAGGTGCTTCTTGCTGTTGCCGATCAGGTCTTCGCGGCCCATTTCCTTCAAGGC
>JAJYXA010000323.1 GCA_021791235.1 Pseudomonadota bacterium | reverse complement strand
GAATAACCCATGCTGCCAAAAATCAGCAGCGCGGACATGAACAGCATTGAAATCGTTCGGGTGCGCATTTTCTTCTCCCTGTCGAACCGGACTTTTTTTCGGGTGGGCGCTTTCCTGCCGACGCCGACACCATCAAGTAAGGTTAGCCCTTGACGCCCCGTTTTCAATGCGGGGATGCCCGTCTAAAAACCGCGGCGTTCCGCACGCGGCCTGTTCACCTGTCGACGACGGTGGTTGAGGACTTGGGCAGCTGGGGCAGGTCTTCGTAGCCGAAGAAATACGGGGCTGCCCGATAGTCCAGCAACAGGCCGCCCTCTGCCGGCGTCCTGCCCAGCCGCAAAAAGTCCGCGTCCGTCAGGGGCTTGGCCTTGTGGCCGTCGCGGCGCCGGCTGAATACGCCGTTGCGCCACTGATAGACCTCATCCAGCTTCTCCCGATAGGTGTACGCATGGTCGTGATCATTGTAATAGTCGGCAAAGATTCCCCCGCCCAGATACACGGCGTTGGAGCCTTCGTAGCCGGTCTTTTCGGCGGTTGCCGGATCCGTGTTGCGCAGATAGGCCCAGTCGCCCGGAACGAAGTTGCGCGACGGAATCCCGCGCTCGATGCTTAAAAGCTTGCCGGGGATGGCGCGCGTGGCCGGGTCGAAGTCCTTCTCGAAGTCCCACATGGCTGCGGGTTCCACGCCCACCAGCGGCTCCTGGTCGTGCAGCAGGCGGGCGCGCACCAGCGCCGCCTTGGCCGGGTCTTTCCTGACCCGGGCGTAGTAGTCGAGCACGGCATGGGCGTAACTGAGCTTGCTGGCCGTGTAGCAGCCGATGCCATAGCGCGTCTGGTTGAGGAAAGGATCCTGCAGCGCCCGGTCCAGGCTCACGCTGGCGAGCGGCGTGCCTTGACGCCAGACCCGGGTGTTCCAGCTGGCGGGGCCGCCGTCGGGCCAGACCCAGGATAGCTGCCGCGTCCAGGCCGCCACATTTTGGCGCACGCCGACCTGCTCGCGCAGGGCGTCCAGCGTGCACGCCGCGCCGCTGAAGCGGGTCAGCCGGCCATGCTGCAGCAGCGCCAGCAGGATTTCCTTTCGGGACACCGCGCGCACCGCGCGGGTCTTGCCGCCCCTGGCCGGCAGGCGCACCCGCTCGTCCCTGATGCGATATTCCTTGCGCGCCTTGAGGCCCAGGGTGTCCGTGTCGGCTTCCGGCGTGGCCAGCGTGTAAACGAGCGTGCCGTCGTCCGGCGCGGTCCTGACCACCTGCCGCTCGCTCACGCCCAGCTCCCGCAGGTAGGCGGCCATGTCGCGGTCCAGCCGGGCGATTTGCGCAGGCGTGCAGGCGAACATCACGCCGCTGACGGCTGCCGGTTCTGCAGCGGGGGAATTGGCTGACGCGAACCAGGGAAGGCCCAGCACGAGCAGCAGGAAGATTCGGTTCACACGCCCATCTTGCCTCATGCACGCCGACAATACGACTGGCCGGCGGCATTTCCGCGCGATGCCTGCCGGCGGCAACGGTGTCTGCCGAAACTTATCGGCGGTTGCATGGGTCTCATCGTCGGTATTCCTTCCCATGCGTGTCCGTGCTGACTGCGG
Organism: Pseudomonadota bacterium; assembly: GCA_021791235.1. The sequence continues at coordinate 9,431 of JAJYXA010000323.1, read as the reverse complement.
ACGGCGCGGGATGGTCTCCCTGCACGAGGAGGTCCCGATGAACAAGCTTCGCATGGCGTCTGCGCTGACCCTGGGGGCGCTCGCATTGTGCCTGAGCGGCGCGGCGGCAGCCGATCGCGGCCACTGGCATGGCCACAGCCACATCGGGGTCGGCGTGGTCGTCGACCCGTTCTGGTTCGGTTCCTGGCCTTACCGGCCGTACTACTATCCCCCTTATTACTACCCGCCGCCTGTCGTGACGGTTCCGGCCGAGCCGCCGGTCTATATCGAGCGCGACGCGGGCCCGGGCCCGCAGAATTCGGCGTACTGGTATTACTGTTCCCAGCCGCGCGGCTATTACCCGCACGTGAAACAGTGTCCCGGCGGCTGGCAGCCCGTGGCGCCGCAGCCGCCGCCACCCCCACCCGATGAGGAGCGATGAGCATGCGTACCCTGCCAGGAATTCTCGCACTTGCCCTGCTGATGGTCGGGTGCACCACCATGCCGACCGGTCCGAGCGTGATGGTGCTGCCCGGCAGCGGCAAGAACTTCGACCAGTTCCGCGCCGATGACATGGAGTGCCGCAACTACGCGCTCGCAAGCGTCGGCGGCAGGACGCCCGGCCAGGTCGCGGAGCAGAGCGGCGTGAAAAGCGCCGTGGTGGGCACGGCGATCGGTGCCGCCGCGGGCGCCGCCCTGGGCGGCCACGAGGGCGCAGGCGTGGGTGCGGGCACCGGACTGCTGATCGGCGGCATGGCCGGCACCGAGTCGGCCCAGGCCTCGGGCTACGGCCTGCAGCGCCGCTATGACGTCAGCTACGTGCAATGCATGTATTCCAAGGGACACCAGGTTCCGGTGTCCGGCCACATCTACCGGCCGACGCGCTCGCCGTATTACGAGCCGCTGCCGCCGGGCGTGCCTCCGCCGCCGCCGGGTTATCCCCCACCGCCGCCGCCAGGCGCGCCGTGATTCCGCCTGTCAGCCGATCTGCGCTCTTCTGCGAGCGCAGAGCGGCTGCGTGACTACGCTTTGTCCGGAATGAACTTCAGCGCCACGCCATTGTTGCAGTAGCGCAGCCCGGTGGGTTTCGGCCCGTCGTGGAACACGTGGCCGTGGTGGCCGCCGCAGCGTGCGCAGTGGTATTCGGTGCGCCGCATCCCCAGCGTCAGGTCGGTTCGGGTTTCCACGTGGCCGGGCAGCACGTCAAAGAAGCTGGGCCAGCCGGTGCCGCTGTCGTATTTGAAGCGGGACGGGAACAGCGGCAGGTCGCAGGCCACGCACAGGTACATCCCGCTGCGCGTTTCGTGATCGAGCGGACTGCTGAAGGGCCGCTCGGTGCCGTCCTCGCGCAGGATGTCGTACTGCGCCGGGGTGAGAAGCTTTTTCCACTCGGCGTCGCTGCGCACGAGCTTGTCGATGCGTTCCGCCGCCATGGCCTGCCCGGGCAGGGCGAAGCGCGTCAACAGCGGAACGGAGGCGCCGGCCGCCGCCAGCTTGATGAAGGTGCGTCTGTCCATGATTGCTCGCCTCATCCATTAAGACTTCAGTAAATAGTGGCAGATCTCAACCACCGTTCGGGCTGAGCTTGTCGAAGCCCTGTGCCCGTTCAGGCATGCCCTTCGACAAGCTCAGGGCGAACGGGGACTTTGTCCGGTCTGCTTATCGACATACAGGGACGGAAACAGCCGTCGCAGATTGGCGATCTTCGGCAGGTCGTTGATGACGATGTAGGGCTGGTCCGGATGCAGGTCCAGATAATGCTGGTGGTAGGCTTCGGCATCGTAGAAGCCCTGCAGGGGCACGACCTGGGTGACAATGCGGCTGGGGAACACGCCAGCCGCCTGCAGTTGGGCGATGTAGTCGTCGGCCACCCGCTTCTGGTCCGCGCTGGCATAGAAGATCGCCGACCGGTATTGCGTGCCGGTGTCCGGCCCTTGCCGATTCAGTTCGGTCGGGTCGTGCGCGACGGAAAAAAACACCTTCAGCAACTGTCCGTAGCTGATGCGCGCAGGGTCATAGAAAATGCGCACCGATTCGGCATGGCCGGTGCGGCCGGTGCTCACCTGCCCATACGTGGCTGTGTCCGCCTGGCCGCCGGCGTAGCCCGACACCACCCGGGTGACGCCCTTGACGTGCTCGAACACGCCCTCCACGCCCCAGAAGCATCCGCCGGCCAGGACGGCCGTCTGGATGCCGGCCGTCCTGGCAAGCGGGATGTCGACGGCAGGATCGGGCAAGGGCGCGGCGGCTGAATAGGATGAACATCCCGCCAGCGCGATACCCAGGAGCGGCGCGATGACTGCAGCAAAAAGGCGATTCATGATGCGTACTCCTTTGCTTTGATCTGGAAGGCCTGTCGGGTGCATGCGCCTGATCGCGTGCGATTCATGCGCACCAGGCCGATCCCGCGATGTCCTGCTTCATCCTATCCCTGTCCAGGCCGTTTTGGCGTTGCACTCTTTCGACACTGCGCCCCGGACATGGTTTCCTTGGTCCTCTGCACGCGCTTCCCCGCGCGGGGAGGGAAGCGTGTTGATTTGGCGCAACAGCCCGCTAGTATGGAGGCCGCTGCCGGAGAACTTTCTTCCGCCTTGGCGGCCCCAATTGGGCAAACATGTTCGGACCCTTCTTATTCATGCACCAGAGCAAAAATATCTTGATATCCCGCTTCGCCGCAGCGCTTGGAATGAATCCGGGCACGCCCCCAAAGCAAACCGGAATCGACGGCTCCGTCTTTGCCGGCTTCAGGCGGGTGCTCAACAAGGGCCTGCTGATCTTCGCCCTCATCATCACGGTGCTGTTCGCCATGATTGTCTACCAGAACCAGCGCTCGGAAAAGGCCATCCGCTCGGTTGACCACACGCGGCAGGTCATCGCCTACATCGACGCGCTGCGCACCTACCTGCTCAACCTCGACAACGCGGTGCGCAAATACGCCGAGTCGCATAACCGCACCGATCTCGATCCCAGCCTGATCTGCCGCCTGTCGTCGTGCCCCAGTGCCGCACAGCTGATCGCCCTGATCGGCGCCGACGGCGCCCAGGCGGCCCGCCTGACGCCGCTGCCCGCCCTGCAGTCGGCATTGGAGACCGGATTCAGCGCGCTCCAGCAAGGCGCCACGGGGGGCGCCGCAACGCCGCCGGAACAGGTACTGGGGGGATTCGACCAATCCGCCATCGAACAGATCCACCGCATCCTGATCGATACCGAACGCGAAGAGCTGAACCAGCTGGAAACGCGCGAAGCGGCGCGCATACGCGGCGAGAACCTGTCGTCGGCGCTGCTGGGACTGGCCGGACTGTGGATGGGCCTGGCCCTGCTCGGGCTGTACCGGGAAACCGTGCGCCTGATCCGGGCTGGCATCCATGCCGAGCAGACGATCCGGCAACTCAGCCTGCGCGACCCGCTGACGGGCCTGGCCAACCGGCGCTTCCTGCAGGAGAACGAAACGCACCTGATCGCCGGCGCGAGGCGCTCAGGGATACAGATGGCCGTGCTGGCCATCGATCTGGACGACTTCAAGGCCGTCAACGACCGCTATGGACATGCCGCGGGCGACGAGGTGCTGGTGACGGCCGCAAACCGGATGAAGCAGCTGCTCCGCGAAGCGGATGTGATCGCCCGTTTCGGCGGCGACGAGTTCGTCATCGTGCTGGGCCAGGTCGACGATGCGGCAGCGGCGCGCGAGGTCGCGGGCCGCGTGGTGGACAGCCTGTGCCGGCCGATCCCGCTTGCCGCAGGGGGCACCGCACAGATCGGGGCGTCGGTGGGGATCGCCATGTGCTGCAGCGACGGCGAAACGCTGAGCGACCTGCTGAAGAAAGCCGATGCGGCGCTCTACGCGGCAAAACGCGACGGCAAGCATACCTTCCGCGAGGCCGCCGCGTCAGGCGCGTGAAGCCGCGCTCGCCATGGGACGTCGGGACCACTATCACGTCTATGTGATCGAACTGTCGAAAGACGTTCTCTACGAAGGCCGGTTCAGGAAGGCCAACCCCGGTTACATCGAGGGCAAACCGTGCATCTATGTGGGCATGACGGGGCTGGACCCCGACGTGCGCTTCGACAAACACAAGGCCGGCATCCAGTCCAATCGCTTCGTGAAGCAATTCGGTCTGCGACTCCTGCCCGAGCTGTACGAACTCTATGGCCCGCTCACGTATGACGACGCGCGCGACCTGGAAGTGGAGCTGGCGATCGATTTTCGCGAAGCGGGGTATGGGGTGTGGCAGGCGTAGGCGTGACACCCGGCGTCATGCCACGCCCGCGCCGATGCCACGCACTGTTGCAATGCGCGGATGGCCGGGGGCCACCCTGACGTCGGCGCCGGGAGCGGAGGCGTTCCGGAGCAATTCGACAAACTGGTCGCGCGGCAGGGGGCGGCTGAAAAGATAGCCCTGCATTTCATCGCAGCCGTATGCGCGCAGACGTTCGGCCTGCGCTTCGGTTTCCACGCCTTCGGCGATTACCGTGTGCCGCAGGCTTTGCGCCATCGCGATGATGGCCATGACGATCGCTGCGTCATCCGGGTCGTCCACCATCCCGTCGATGAAGGACTTGTCGATCTTGAGCTTGTTGAGCGGGAAACGCTTCAGGTAGCTCAACGACGAGTAGCCGGTACCGAAATCATCGATGGCCAGCGTGACCCCCATAGCCTTGAGGGCATTCAGCGTGGAGATGGCCCGGGTGGCGTCCTGCATGACCACGCTTTCCGTGACCTCGATCTCCAGGAATTGCGGGGCAAGGCCCGAGTTCTTCAAGGCGGCGGCGACCTTGTCCACCATGTGATCGATGCCAACCTGGCGGCCCGAGACGTTCACCGCCATCCGCAGGTCCGGCAGGCCCGCCACCTGCCAGGCCTTGGCGTCGGTGCACGCCGTGTTGAGAACCCATTCGCCTATCTGGCCGATCATCCCGTTGTCCTCGGCCATCGGGATGAACACGCTCGGCTGGATCATCCCGCGGGAAGCGTGTTGCCAGCGCACGAGCGCTTCCGCGCCGACAATCCGGCCGGTCGCGAGATCGACCTGGGGCTGGTAATACACCCGGAGCTCGTCCCGCTGCAGCGCCTGACGCAAGTCGCTTTCCAGTTCCAGGCGCTCGATCCCCGCTGCGGTCATTTCATTGGAGTAATACTGATAGCCGTTCCGCCCCTTTTCCTTCGCGCGGTACATGGCGGCATCGGCGTTTTTCAGCAGGGCGCTGACGTCTTCCCCGTCCTGCGGGTAGAGGCTGATGCCGATGCTGAGGCTGGTCATGATTTCATGACCCGCCAGCGAAAACGGGCGGTTGATTTCCGCCAGCATCCTGGTCGCCAGCAGGGCGGCATCCTCAGGGTGCACGACCCCCTTCTGGATCACGACGAACTCGTCGCCCCCCATGCGCGCCACGGTGTCTTCCTCGCGCATGCAGCTGATCAGGCGTCGCGCAACTTCCTGCAGCAACAGGTCGCCCGCCTCATGGCCTAGGGTGTCGTTGATCACCTTGAACCGATCCAGGTCGACGAACAGCACGGCCACCCCGCCGCCGTTCCTGCGGGACATGGCCAATGCCTGCTCCAGGCGGTCGCGGAACAGCACCCGGTTCGGCAGTCCCGTGAGGGCGTCGTGGTGCGCCGTGTATTCGAGTTTGTCCTGGGCTTCCTTGATGGAGGTGATATCCGCGAATACGCCGATGTAGTTGATGATGGCGCCGGCGTCATCCCGTACCACGCTGATGTTGAGCCACTCGGGATAGTCGGCCCCATCCTTGCGCCGGTTCCAGATTTCGCCTTGCCAGCGTCCGCTGGTGTGGATGGCCGCCCACATCCTGCGGTAGTAGTCGCCGTCGTGCCGCCCGGATCGCAGCAACGTCGGTTCGCGGCCCCTGACCTCCTCTTCGCCATACCCGGTAATGCGCGTGAAGGCCTGGTTCACCGCCATGATGCGCTGGTCGGCGTCGGTGATCATGACGCCTTCGCTGGTGTTTTCGAAGACCTTGGCCGCCTGGTGCAGCCGCAATTCGGCGAGTTTCTGGTCGGTGATGTCCTGCACCGTCCCGACCATGCGAACGGCGTTGCCGTCCGCGTCGTACGTGACCTCCCCCCGCTCCTGGACCACGCGCTCCGAACCGTCCGGACGCACGATCCGGTGATCGATGCCATAAGGCCTGCCGTGCTCGAGCGCCGCCTTGACGGCCTGCTGGACCCGGGTGCGGTCATCGGGATGAACGCGCTGGAGGAATGTCGCGTAGGTCGCGCCGAAACCTTCGGGCGACAGGCCGAAGATGCGGTAGATCCCGTCGGACCAGTGCAGGTCGCCCTGGACGATATCCCATTCCCAGCTACCCAGGCTGGCGATGCGCTGCGCTTCGGCGAGGTTTTCCTGGCTCTGGCGCAGGGCCCGCTCAACCTGTTTGCGCGTGGTGATGTCGCGATCCATGCCGCGATACCCGACAAGTTCTCCGGTCGGGCCGAAAATGGGCACGGCGTTGGTTTCGAGCACCACCTCATGGCCATCCTTGTGGCAGTTGATGTTTTCGATACCGAAACCCGGCTGTCGCGATGCCGCGATCCCGCTGAACTCTGTGCGTACGCGCTCCGCCTCGCCGGCAGGCATCAGGTCGAAAGGCGTTTTGCCGATGACTTCCTCGGGCGTGTAGCCCAGCAATTCGCGGATCTTCGGACTGACATAGGTGTAGATGCCGCGCGCATCCACTTCCCAGATCAGGTCGCTCGAGCTCTCGACCAGCATGCGGAAACGCGCTTCACTCTCCCTGAGTTCGGCCTGGGACAAGGCGAGCCGCTTCTCCACCCGCTGGGTGAGCACATAGAAGAAGCCGAACAGCCCACCGCCGAGTCCGGCCGCAAGCATGCCGAACATCCATACTTCGCCTCCCTCGTGTGTCTTCGCGTGGCCCCAATAGCCGCTGAAAAATCCGATGACGAGCACGAACAGCGCCAGCGCCAGCGGCGTCAGAACAGCTGGCTTGAGGCTGAGTTTTGAGTGGGTTGCCGCGTTCATTGTTATTTGCTGCGCATGCGCAGGAAGCCCTGTTCGGTTATACAAGTAGCCATCTGATGGGCGCCATGAGCAGCCAGAGAGCCTCCCAGCTGGTCACGGCGTGCCGTTTGAATGGATAGCACGCTTGATAACGGCCTGAACGCAGAAAACTTGATTCGATACAGGGGCTTATCTGCGCCACCCCCTGTGGTGGCGCAGCGTCGGCGCGACAAGCCCTCCCATCGTCGCCTGGACGTGCCTTTGCCTTACTTCGTCAGCGCCATGAACAGCTGCGGCAGCCGCTCCGGCAGCCGCTCGACATGGTCGATGACGGTGTACTGGCGGCCGAAGATGTCGCCGACGTATTCGTCGGCCTTGGGGTCGAGGCTGATGCAGTAGGGGAAAATGCCCTGCTGGTCGAGTTCCTTGACGGCCTGGCGGGCGTCCTCGATCAGCAGGCGCTCGTCGTGGGCATCGACGTCGGACGGCTTGCCGTCGGTGAGGATGAGCATGAGCTTCTTGTCGGCGGAACGCGCGCCGAGATAGTGCGCGGCGTGGCGCATCGCCGCGCCCATGCGGGTAGAGTAGCCTGCTTCCATTGCGGCCAGCCGCGCTTTCACCTCGTCGTTGAAGTGCTCGCCATAGCCCTTGATGTGCAGGTAGCGCACGTCGTGGCGGGTGTTGGAGTGGAAACCGGCGATGGCGAAGGGGTCGCCCAGTTTCTCGATCGCCCAGGCCAGCAGCGACACCGCCTCCTGGCTCAGTTCGAGGATGGTCTGGTCGCTGCCCGCGGCTTTCTCGTTGAGCGACTCAGACAGATCCAGCAGCAGCATGACGGCAATGTCGCGGCCGGAGGTCCTGTGGCTCATGTTGATGCGCGGGTCGGGGGTGGCGCCGCCCTTGAAGTCGATCAGCGAGCGGATGGCGACGTCGAGGTCGAGCTCGCTGCCCTCCTCCTGGTAGCGGATGCGCACCTTGTCCTGCGGCTTCAGCAGGTCGAGCATTTTCTTCAGCCGCTTGGCGAGCGCGGCGTGCTTGGCGAGCAGGCGGTCGATGTCGGCGGGGTTGCCGCTGGCATGCAAGGCTTCGTATACGCTCGCCCAGTCAGGACGATAGGTCTGGCTGCTGTAATCCCACTCGGGATAGTGGCGCGGCGGCAGGCCGCGGATTTCCTCGCCCGGCTCGATCTTGCGTTCTTCGTCGAAGGCTTCTTCCTCGTCGCCCGCCTCGATGAATTTCCACAGCTGGCGATTGTCGTCGCGGTAGTCGACCACGGTGTCGGCGAAATGCACCCTGGCGAACTGGTCGCTCTGGCGGCGGGTCCTGGCGACATAGCTCAAGGCCAGTGCGGCGATTTCGTGCGTGGAGGATTCACCCTGCGCCATGACCGTGTGGAAGCGCTGCACGTAATCGACGAGGTCGGCGTCAAGATAGCCGTGATCGGAATCGAGCAGCGCGCGCGACAGCATCGCCATGCGGTGGCGCAGGCAGGAGGTGGTTTCCGGGTCGCAGGCGGTCTCCAGGGGTTTCGGATGCAGCGCGAGGAACAGCTTGCGCAGGCCGGGATATTCGCGGATCAGCAGCGTCTCGATGCGGCAGTCCTCGAAGAACTCCACCGCCATGCGCTGGAACGGGCTCCAGTTGTCGGCGATCTGCGCCTCGGACCAGCGGCGGTGGCCGACGATGTGGGCGAGCGTGGCACGGTAACGGTCGAGGCCGGAGACGTCGCCTGCATCGTCGTATACGTCCGGCAGGCGGATGCCGAGCTTGTCGTAATACGGCACCGGCTTACGCAGTTCGTCGAACGCGGTGGAGTACGGCACCAGGTGGTCGCTGTCCTGCCACAGGCCACGCAGGTAGAGATCGAGCTTGCGCTCGACGTCCACCAATAATGTTCCATGGCGCTCGCGCTGCAGCACGGCGCGCGCGTCGGCCGATTGCAGGCTGAAGTAGTCCTTCTGCCGCTCGGGGTGGGTGCGGTAGTTGCGGATGCCGTATTCGACCCAGTTCTTCAGGCCGGCGAGCGTGAGCTGGCCGAGCAGGTTGGGCGCCTGCGCGAAGAATTCCGGCAGGCCGGGGCTGGGAAACGTGGTGTGGTGGCCATGGATGGAGCCGGTGGTGCGCGCCTTCAGGTCCAGGGTGATGTCGAGGTAATGCTGCAACAGTTCCTGCGACTGCAGCCGGCGCGCGACCGGCGCCAGCGTCTGCAGGAAGGGCGTGATCGCCTTGCCATTGGGCGATTTCTGTAAGCGCTGGATCAGCGCCATGACGGCGGGCAAGGCGGATTCGCCGACGGCCTTGGCGGCGGACGGCCACTCCTCCAGGAACGCCAGCATCGGCTCGACGCCGCGCCCCAGCTTGCCGATCAAGCGACCCGCTTCGAGGTAGGCCTCGATGCCTTTGCGCGTGAGCACCGCCAAGGCCTCGGCCATGACATCCTCGAACACCTCCTCGACCTGCGGGAAGCGGGTG
>JAJYXA010000572.1 GCA_021791235.1 Pseudomonadota bacterium | reverse complement strand
GTTGCTGCGATGGGCAAAATTGCTCCAGCTCAGTTCGGCGCCGTTATCGAAAACCTGGCTGTAGACCAGATGCCCCCGCAGGGTGTCGCCGTCGAAGCGGTCAAGCGGGCGCGTCGACTGGTCGCGATCGCGCTCGTAGGACTGAGGCGTCAAGGCACCGGGTAGCTCGTTCTCGGTTTTGTAATACTGGAGCCCCGCCTTGATGTCGGCGTTGTCAGTGATGAACCAGTCAGCGTCAAGCATAAGGTTGTTCACCGATGTCCTGGAATGATCGCGCTCGGCATTCCCTTCGATGACGTTAGCCTGCGCCTGCAGTCCGATCCGGTCGCTCACGAAACCGCCGGCGCGGAGATAGGTGTCGGTCAGCACGCGGCCATTGTCCGTAACCGACAGGGTCTCCTTCGCCGTGAAGGACGCCTCGCGCGGGATTCGCTTGGTCACGAAATTGATCACGCCGCCGACGTTGTTCGGGCCGTAGTGGACAGCGACGCCGCCTCGCGCCACATCGATGGTTTCGACGGCGTTGATGGTCAACGGAAACAGAGATAGGCCGGTCTGGCCGTAAGGCGCCAATGTAATCGGCATGCCGTCGACCAGCACCAGCACCTGCTCGCTGCGCAAGGGATTGAGGCCGCGCACGCCGATGTTCGGCAGAATGCCCGTACCGCTTTCGTCCAACACCCGCACCCCCGGCACCGTGCGCAGCGCATCCTCCACGGTGCGCGCACCGGATTCGGTCAGCTCCTGAGAGGTGACGACGGTCCGGGCGCCGGGATGTTTCTTCGCCGCCGCAGGCGTCGGCGCGCCCAGCCAGTCGGCGCTGACCGTCACTTCTTCGAGGGTCTTGACCGGGGCTTCTGGTTCGGCCGTGGCCGCAGTCTGGGCGTTCGCCTGGGAAACGGAAAACGCCAATGAAAGGGCACCGGCTAACGCGGATAAATGAAATTGCATGGATGACATCTTTCAGGGTTGGTGGACAAAATCAGTTCGAAACGGGCCCAGCCCGCCCACCAGGCTTAAACGGCGCGCCTGGCCCCTGTCGATGGCGGGGGGCGCAGGACGCGCGCGCGTCGCGGTTGCTTCGGGGCGTTCACACTCCAGGTCGTCGGCGAGGTTGAGGCAGGCCTCGCGCTCGGCTGGCGTGAGTTCGGCGTGTTCGGCGGCGCGTTCGAGCAGCAGTCGGGCGGTGGCCTGGTTGCGCGCGCAGGGGTGGCGCAGCATCACCAGCGCGGCGACCAGGAGCGAGGCGGCGGGGGAGGTTCGCATGGTTTTCCCTTTCTCAGACGGAAGCGACAAAAGCTTCGCCGGGCAGCCATTCGCAGGCGGTGAGCTCGCCGCTTTGCAGCGCGTGCAACAGGCGAAGGGTTTCGCGCGCCGAGCGGCCGACGTTGAGGTCGTTGGCCGCCACGCTCATCACCCGGCCTTCGGGGTTGACGATGAAGGTGGCGCGCACGGCCACGCCGGATTCGGCGAGCACGCCGAAGCCTTGCGCCAGCGCACGCGACACGTCGCCCAGCATCGGGAACTTGACCGTGCCAAGGCCGTGTTTGATCCAGGTGCGGTGGGCATGCGCCGAATCGACGCTGGCGCCGAGCAGTACTGCGCCGGAGACGTCGAAGTCGTGGCTCAGGTCGGAATAGGCACGGATTTCGGTCGGGCAGACGAAAGTGAAGTCGAGCGGCCAGAAAAACAGCACCAGCCACTTGCCGCGGTACTGCGCGAGCGAGACCGGTTCGATGCGGCCGTCGGGCAGATAGGCTTCGCAGGTGGCGTCGGGGATGGATTGTCCAATCGAGATCATGAAACTCTCCTTCAATGCAGGGTGTGGCGTGCGAGAACGGAGTGGGCGGCGCACGACACCGCGCGCCATTCAAACGACAGACGCTCGCAGGCATTGGCGAGTACCGGACTGGTTGCGCTGATCTGCATCCAGCACAAATGCTGCTCGACCATGTGGGCGAGTTTCTTGCAGCCGGTTTGCTGATAGCGGCGCATCAGCCACAAGGTCGCGGCGATGACGATTTCGTGCGTGTCGTGGTACTGGGGTGCGGCCATGCCAGTCTCCTAGAACTTGGGGCTGGCTGGCGTTTGCGCGCTGGCGGGCGTTACGGGAATTCCATTTCCATATCGCTGAAAATGGAACGCTTGCTACTTGGTCAAAATCAGTTTGCCGTTTTTGGTGATGCGCAGGCGATAGTGCTCGCCGCGATGGCTGATCAGGATTTCCTGATTGCCCTGGAATAAAAACTCCGTCGGGATCGCGCCCGGCGGAAAAGTCCGCTGCCCGGATTCGGCCGGGGCGCGGATGGAGGAGGGGGGCTGTGTTTGCATGGTGTCGACGTCTGCTTCGGATGGATCGGGTTTCATTCGTGCCGCCAGCGTTTGGTTTTACGAATAATAACGATTCTCATTTATGTGTCAAGCGCCGACGCAAGCTTATTTCACAAAAAAAGTTCAGCGGACGGACGGGGGGTAAGGGCTGCGCACCAGCGGCGCCCGCGCCGGCACCTCGGGCTGCAGGGTGACGTGGCGGATGCCGTGACGCGCTTCCATCGTCCGGCTCGCGGCGGCGAGGGTGGCGGGCCAGTCGGCCAGGTCGCGCAGTTCGAGATGCGTCGACAGCGCGAGGGTGCCCGAGAAGAGCGTCCATACGTGTAGGTCGTGCACGCGCAGCACGCCTGGCAGGGCGGCCAGGTCGTGGCCGACGGCATCGAGCCGGATGTGGAGCGGCACGCCTTTCATCAGCACGTGCACGGCCTCGCGCAGCAGGCGCAGCGCCGATACCAGGATCAGCGCCGCCACCAGCAGGGACAGCAGGGGATCGATCGGCATCCAGCCGGTGACGACGATGACGACGCCGGCGGTGATCGCCGCCACCGAGCCGAGCGCGTCGCCCAGCACGTGCAGCAGCGCGGCGCGGGTGTTCAGCGTGTGTTCGCCGCGCGACAGCACCCAGGCGACGACCAGGTTGACGATGAGCCCGGTCACGGCGACGCCGATGACCGTGCCGCCGGCGATCTCGCGCGGCGATCCGAAACGATCGATGGCTTCGTGCGCGATGAAGCCGATCAGCACCAGCATCAGAAGGCTGTTGACGAGCGCCGCCAGCACCTCGGCGCGCACCAGGCCATACGAATGCCGGGTCGAGGGCGGGCGGCGCGCCAGCCAGGCCGCGGCAGCCGCCAGCCCGAGGGCGGAACTGTCGGTGACCATGTGCGCCGCGTCGGACAGCAGCGCGAGCGAGCCCGACCACCACCCGGCCACGGCCTCGACCCCGGCGAAGAACAGCGTCGGCAGCAGCGCGACGAGCAGGGTTCCGTTGTGGCCCTCCTGTCCCGCGTGAGGGTGGACGTGGGGCTCGCCCGGACCGTGCGCGTGCTTATGAACGTGCACAGTAATCGGTCGGGTCGGCCCGCAGGTTGAGGTCGGCAGAATCCTGTCCCAGTCCGGCGATATGGTGCAGCGCATTGGCGTAGCGCGCCGATTCGCGCAGCTGGGTCATGGTCGGCGGGTGCGGGCGGCCGTGCATGCGGGCCAGCCGGGCGCGGGCGGGGGCGGGCCAGTCCACGTTCAGCGTGGCCAGCACCTCGTCGGCCAGATCGGGCCGGTTGCAGACCAGCGCCATGTCGCAGCCGGCGGCGAGCGCGGCCTCCACCCGCGCGACCACGCCGCCCGCCACCGCGGCGCCGGCCATGCACAGGTCGTCGCTGAAAATCGCGCCGTCGAAGCCCAGCTGGTGGCGCAGCAGTTTCTGCAGCCAGATGCGCGAAAAGCCGGCGGGCTTCTGGTCGACTTCGGGATAGATCACGTGCGCCGGCATGATCGCGGCGAGTCCCGCCTCGATCATCAGGCGGAACGGCACCAGGTCGGCGACGGCGATGTCGGCCAGGGTGCGTGCGTCGACCGGGGTGTCCACGTGCGAATCCGCCACCACGAAGCCGTGGCCGGGAAAGTGCTTGCCGCAGGCGGCCATGCCGGCGTCCTTCATCCCAAGCATCACGGCTTGCCCCAGCTCGAACACGGCGTGCGGGTCGGCATGAAAGGCGCGGTCGCCGATCACCGAAGACGCGCCGTAATCGAGATCGAGCACCGGCGCGAAGCTGAAGTCGACGCCGTGCGCGCGCAGTTCGCTCGCCAGCACATAGCCGGTTTCGCGCGCCAGCTCGCGGGCGCGCTGCGGACGGGCGTTCCAGATTTCGCCGAAGCTGCGCATCGGCGGCAGGCGGGTGAAGCCCTCGCGGAAGCGCTGCACCCGCCCGCCTTCATGGTCGACGCCGATCAGCGGCGGCGCGGGCTTGAGGGCATGGATCCCGGCGCACAGCGCGGCCAGTTGCGCCGGGTCGCGGTAATTGCGGGAAAACAGGATCACGCCGCCGACGAGCGGATGGCTCAGGCGGCGGCGGTCGTCGTCGGACAGTTCGGTGCCCGCCACGTCGAGCATCAAGGGGCCAAGCGTCATGTTGCCTCCAGAATCACATAAGCCAGAACGAGGTCGCTTTCGTCGGACAAGGACACATGATGCGCGGTCACCCCGCGTGCCGCCAGCCAGTCGTCGAGTTCGGGCGCGCATTGCAGGTAGGGCTTGCCCTGCGCGTTCCGCAGCACCGCGATGTTGCGCAGCGTGACCGGCGCGCGCAGCCCGGTTCCGGTCGCCTTGGCGAAGGCCTCCTTGGCGGCGAAGCATTTGGCCAGGAAGCGCGCCGGGTCGCGGCTGGCATAATAGCCCGCGTGCTCGGCCGGGGCGAGGAGGCGGTCGGCATAATGCTCGCCAAAACGCGCGAGGCCGCTGCGGATGCGCTCGGCGTCCAGCAGGTCGGTGCCGATGCCGTGGATCATGGGGAAATCTTGACGGGCAGGCCGGCCGCGCGGATTTTTTCCGCAAAGGCTTCGAGCCATTCGGCGGGCAGCGCCGACAGGCGGCCGGCCTGCGGCTGCATCGACGGCCGGGCCAGACCGTAGAGCAGCACGCTCCGCACCGGAATCTGCTGCCGCCGGATGCGCGCCACCGCTGTGAGGTAGGCTGCCTGTTCCGTTTCCGATGGCGGCGCGCCGTCGAGCGCGAACACGCAGGTTTGCAGCCAGGTCGGGCACAGCCGCGCGGCCACGGTCAGGCGCTCGAACTGCCTGTCGGGTGAAATCCGCGTCCGGTTGATCGTGCGCATTCCGCTGGCGGTCGCGCTGTCGAACTTGAACCACACCTCGCCGCCCAATGCCGCCATTTTCCTGAGGCCGTCCTGCACGCGCGGCCGGTCGGCCAGGCTGCCGTTGGTGATCAGCACCAGCTTGATTTTTCCAACCAGGTCGAAATCCGCCATCACCCGCCCGATCAATTCGATCACCTGCGGAAAGGCCCTGGCGCTGGTCGGTTCGCCGTTGCCCGACAGCGCAATGTCGTTCAGCCGCCGCGCGCCCTCCGGCACCCGCATTTGCATGAAGTCGCCGTGGACGATGTCGGCGAGCATCGCGCGCAACTCGGCTTCCAGTTGCGCCAGGTCGGTCTCCGGCGCCGTACCGCGCGCCAGATCCGGCACCTGGCAATAGATGCACGCCCAGTTGCAGGCATTGTTCGGATTGAGATTGATCCCCACCGAGACGCCACCCGCACGACGCGAGACGACGGGATAGACATAGGTCATCCCCGCGCTGTCGCGGTCATGGTTGCGGGGAGTAAGGGGCGAGGTCCGTGCCATCGGTGGATTTTCGCATCAGTTTGGCGGCGCAACAAAAAACGCCCCGCTGGGGCGTCCCGATCATTCTGGCGGATCGGCCTGAAGCCGGGTATTTCCCGCCTGGAGATGCAACGGCGCCGTACCGGTTTTGTGCGCCATCGGCACTCGGTGCGCGGATTCGCTCCCGCTCCTCGTATCGAGGGGCGGGAGCAGGCCGGAAAATGTCGGCTACTTGCCGTTACGCGGATGCACGCGTTACTTTTTCCTTAGGAAAAAAACCGGCGATTGCGAGGAAGACCGGCAACACCCCGTTCGAGCGGTTCATGATGCGCCTCCCTCCCGCTCGGGCTTCAAGGCGGTCCAGAACGTGACGAGGCCGGCCCGATGGCCGCGGGTTTCCACCTGGGTGAAGCCCGCTTCCCGCAGAAGGGCCGGGACGCGCCCGCGCAGGTTGTCCGCCACCGATGGCATCATCAGGGCCGGCCACAGCAGCGGCCACCACAGCGGGTTGGCCGGACGCGCGAAGTCCGCGACCGCAAGACGGCCGCCCGGCTTCAATACCCGGTACACCTCGGCCAGCCCCTGGCGCTTGGTGGCGGGCGGCAGGTGGTGCAGCATGAGGCTGGACAGCACCACATCGAAGCCCGCATCCGGAAACGGCAGGCCTTCGATCGCCGCCACCTTGAATTCCGCCCGGTTGCCCAGGCGCGCGGCTGTTTCGCGCGCGACCCGGATCATCTTCGAGGCCGGGTCGATGCCCACCGCGGAGCCACCCGGGCCAGCGGCATCGAGCGCCATGCGGGTGAGCACGCCGGTGCCGCAGCCCACGTCCAGAATCCGTTCGCCCGGCCGGATCGCGGCATGATTCAGGGTCTGGATTCGAAAACCGCGGCCCAGTCCGACCGCCGGGCAATACAGGTCGTAAAACGGCGCCGCCCAGTTCATGGTCGCGCCGCGGGTGTCCGGTTCGGGTTCGAGCGCCGCTTCCGGGCGGGTGAGGGTATGCAGGCCCCACAGTATCAGCGCGGGACAGACCAGAAACAAGGCGGCCAGCAACGCCGTCCACCACGACAGTCCCCACAGCACCAGCACACCGGCGGCAAGCAGGATCGCCAGCCACGGACACAGCCAGCCCCAGCGGTTCATCATGCCGGCGCTCCCCGCGTCAATTTCACACGCTTCAGCGGCGCCGAGCCGACGATCATCGACCGCGACGACAAGGCCATCGCCGCCACCTGGCCATGCCGCTGCAAATCCCGGATCGCGCACGCGATGCCGATGAGGCAGAGAGCAGAGCAAAAGCAGTACGCGTGCCCGGCGTGGCTGGCGCGATCCGTCGCACTCTTTTCATCCGCCGTCATGGCCTCACCGCCATCTGGTGTCCCTCGCCCGCCGGCAGCTCGATGGTGCCGGTGAGCTTCAGGCTTTTCTGGTCCACCACCCAGATCACCGGACTGCTGCGGCTGGAAACGTACACTTTGCCGGTACCGCGGATGGTGTTCAGGTGATACGGCGCGGGTGACAGCGCGAGCACGCGCTGCGTGCCGCTGCGCGGGTCGAGGGCCACGAGCTTGTTGTCGGTGACGCTGCTCACGAACAGCGTCTTGCCGTCGTCGCCGAGGTCGAGGCCGTGCAGGTTCGCGCCGACCTTGTGGGCGGCGGCGACCTTGCCGGTTTCCGTCGACACCGCCGTGACCGTGCCGGCGCGCGGGTTGAGCGTGTACAGCGTCTGCTCGTCGGCCGACAGCACCACGTGCTCGGGCGCCGGCCCGCCGTCCAGCGTGTGCGTCACGCGCCACGCGTCGAGGTCGATCTGGCTCACGCTGCCGTTGCCGCTGTTGGTGACGTAGGCGCGCTTGCCGTCGCGCGTGATCGCCGTGTAATTGGGCGCCGGCCCGGTCTCGATGGTCCTGACCACCTGGTTGGACTGCAGGTCCACCACGCTGATGCCGCCGCGGGTCGGGTGCGTGGAGATGACGTAACGGCCGTCGGGCGTGATCGCCTGGTGGTGCGTCCAGCCGGACACCGGGATGGTGAGCATCACGTGGCCGTGGCCGGGATGCACCAGGAACAGCTTGCTGTTCGGCGCGTTCGGCGGGCTGCCTGCCGGCGGCGGCGTCTCCAGCATGCTGCCGGCGATGAGGTACTCGCCGTCCGGCGTCGCCACCAGGCCGTGCGGGTTGTCCACGCCCGGATAGCTCGCGACGATGCGGCTGGTGGCGGCGTCCACCGCGATCACCCGGTTGCCGCTGCCGAGCGGGATGTACACGGTTGGCGCAGCCACGGCCGACGCGGCGGCGCCGAGGAGCGAGCTTGTCAGAATCAGCTTCAAAAGCAATTGCATGGTTCTCTCCCGTATGGCGCGTGTGGCCGCGCATTGTCGCGGAACTGCAAACCCTCGCTGAAACGGCCCGCTCTGCGGGCAGTTTCGCGCGGTGAATCCGGTTATGCGCGCACGCGCATGTTCACCATCATGTCATTGTCCTCGTGCTCCAGGTTGTGGCAGTGGAACACGTACACCTGGTCGCCGTCGAAATCGTGGGAGAAGTCGACCGCCAGGCGCACCGTCTCGCCCGGCCACACCAGCACGGTGTCCTTCCAGCCGAGATCGCCCGCGGCGCGGCCGTTGCCGTGGCGGCCGAGCGCGCGCACCTGCGCCGGACTGTTGCGGCGGGACAGTACCTGAAACTGGAACCCGTGCATGTGCATGGGGTGCGGCATGCTGTGGTCGGCATTGCGGATGTCCCAGACCTCCACGGTGTTACGCCGCGCCTCGATCGGATAGGCGTCCTCGCGGTAGGTCTCGCCGTTGATGAGCCAGCGCATGCGCGCCATCTCGATGCGCACCGACCGCAGCGCCGCCCTGTTCGTGTCGATGGGCGCAATGCGCGACAGGCGCGCCGGCAGGCGCCGGGGGGCGCCTGCGCGCCGTGCGACCCTGAGCTTCACGACATCGAAGGCCGCCCCGTTGGGCAGGCGCGCGGCGCGCATCCGCCCCATCATCTGTCCCATCATGCCGCCGCCTTCCAGCGGGTCGAACGCCAGGCTGCGCAGGAAAATCTCGTCGCCCACGGCGAGGCTGCCGGCGTCGAGCAGCACGTCGAGCCGCTCGCCGGGGGAAAGGAACGCCTCCTTGACCGCGTAGGGCTTGTCCAGCAGCCCGCCGTCGGTGCCGATGACGTGGTAGGGGAGCGGGCGGCCGCCCTTGACGAAAGCGAGCTTGTAGATGCGCGCGTTCGAGCCGTTCAGCAGGCGGAAGCGGGTGATGCGTGTCCCGATCTCCGTCTGCGGCGCCGATGTCAGATTGGCGAGAACCACGTCGCCCAGGTAACCCATCATGGCTTCCATGGGGTTCGGGTCGTAGACGAACTCGCCCTTGTCGTTGAACTGCTTGTCCTGGATGACCAGCGGCAGGTCGGTCACGCCAGGTTCGAGGTCCAGCGCCTCGCGCAGCGCAAGCTCGTCGTCGTCCTCGACGAGAAAAAAGCTCGCCATCCCGCCGTAGGCCTGTTCGGCGGTGAGCCGGTGCGCATGGGTGTGATACCAGTAGGTGCCGCCGCGGTTCCTGACCGTGAAGGCGTAGCGGGTACCGCTCCCCGGGCCGATGGTGTCGCGCGGGTGGCCGTCCATCTTGCCGGGCAGATGCAAGCCGTGCCAGTGGACAATGGTGCCCTCGTCGAGCGCGTTCTTCAGCGTTACGGACAGCTGCGTGCCGGTTCTCACTTTGAGAATGGGGTTCTGGTAGACCTTGCCCTGGTGATTCGCCCGATACCAGAGGAAGGGTGTCGTTTTGCCGCCCGGCAAGGGGAACGTCCCGCGTTCGGCCACGAGCGTCAATCCACCCGTCGGATCGAGCATGCCGAACGGGCCGTCGGCGCCGGGAATGAACAACGGCGTGGCGAAGTCGTTGGCACGGGCGAGGGGCCTGAGAAAGGCATACGCGCCCGCCGCGGCCAGCGGTACGGTCGCCGCGAGGGCCAGGAATTGTCTTCGGTTCATGTTCATGGCGGAATGCTCCATCAGGTGGCTGCTCGGCGATCACCGGGAAGTTGTGCGACGGGCCTCTCCGTCCGGCGTTGCTAGCGTGCCAGATCGCGCCGCCTTTTCTCGTATTCTTCCCGGTCGATTTCGCCGCGGGCATAGCGTTCGTCGAGGACATCCCGCGCGCCTTTGCCCGAAGAAGAAGACGCCACCCATTTCACCAGTGCGGCGATGCCGACAATGACAAGCAACCACCACAAGATCATGAAGCCGCCACCGAACCCCCAACCCCATTCGCCCATCATCGCTTTTTCTCCCGATCAGACCGTTCCGGATAAGCGGGCCCGGAGAGTATCCGCGGCCTGCCGCCTACGTGCTTAATCTGCCAACATTCCGGATAACATTCCTTTTATGTCGGCGCGGTTTGCATGTGTCCCGTATCCATTCTGGTATAGAAATCCCAGCCAAAAGATGACGGCGGAATGACAAATTTGTCATCTGGAGATTCGCCTGCCCCCAAGGGGCAACGGCAACCATATGCCTTGAACGGCCCCCGTTACCGCGCGCATTCACCTTCGTGGCGACGCGGGTGCTCCCATGGCGTTTTACATGACATGGCTTTCGCAGGACGCCGTCTTTTCGGGTGCGGTCACGGCGGTTGAACGTCGTGCTTCACGCCGCCACTCCGCGCGCGCTTTGTCGCATGGCTGAAGAAACACATGCACCGGCCTTGAAGAAGTGCGCGTTCGGATGGCGGAGGCGGTGAGATTCGAACTCACGGATGGCTTGCACCATCGCCGGTTTTCAAGACCGGTGCCTTAAACCGCTCGGCCACGCCTCCACGGCGCGGATTGTAGCGGGTTCGCCCGGCTTTGTGAGGGCAGCGAGACGGCAAGCCGCGCCGGTAAGGATTGACGCGGCGTCAACAGCGGGTGTCGGGTTTTCGTTACCCCGCCACGGCATAACCGCAAGCAGTGGCGGCAAACCTGAGCAAAACCAATGCGTTGAAATGCACGTTCTGCCCGGCATGGCTGGCATAAATGGTGCTGGTCAGCAGATATCCGCAACACCCCGACGCCAGCCATGACCGATTTTTTTGACATGTTGAGCACGATCGCACGCCGCAGGAAAGCCGGAGGGGGATCGCCGTTTTCTTCTGTGAAGGCCACCGAAAAATGGCTGAAAACCCTGCCTGCGGATTCCGATTACGACACGCACCATGCACTGGTCGAAGGCCTGGAGCGCTTCAATGCGGAAAACGCAGCGGCTTCGCTCAGCCGCATGAAATCGCTCCTGAAACTGGAGGAGATGGGTTTGCCTTTGCAGTTGCGCATCGTCGAGCAGTATGTGCGAAATCAGGCCTCGTTCCGCCTGGCGCGCCAGGCGTTGTGGCGCGAATCGTGGGTGTTCTGGTCGCTGCTGGCGGAGGCCTGGCTGAGCATGCTGAAGCAGGCCTACCGCAATCCGGCCAGCG
>JAJYXA010000388.1 GCA_021791235.1 Pseudomonadota bacterium | reverse complement strand
GCGCGGACTTCCGCTCACGCTGGAATCGCTGCGCGGACATCCGCTGATCGTGAGCATGATCTACGCTTCCTGCAAGGATGCTTGCCCGATGACGGTCGAGGCGATCAAGCGTATCCGAACCGCGGTCAGGGCGCGCACCGGACGAGCCGCGCCGCCGGTGGTGCTGGTGAGCTTCGACCCCGCCCGCGACACCGTCGGCGCGCTGGCGATGATGGCTTCGATGCACCACGTGGCAGCGCCGACCTGGCGCCTGGCCAGACCGGAACGGGGCGACGTGCGCGCCTTCGCCGCCACGCTCGGCGTGTCCTATCGGATGCGTCCCAACGGCGACTTCAGCCACAACATCGCGATCGTTCTGCTCAATGCCGACGGCCGCATCGCAGCCACAACCAGCGAGGTCGGCGCGCTCGATTCGGGCTTCGTCGCCCGGGTTGCGCATGCCGCCGCGCATTGATGCCGGGATATTTCTGCGCGGCAAATATCTCCCGGCGTCGCCGCCAGCCCCGGGCCTCCCGCCGCTTGATTTCGGTCAAGGAATTTAAGCAGTATTTTGCGTACAACTTCAGCCGCACCTCTCAATTCAAAGCCCAAGGAGCCGAACATGCAGCAAGTCTTCACCAAAGCGATGGCCCGCAATATTTTTCTCGGCGGCGCGGTATTTTTTCTCGCCATCTATCTGGCGCTCACCTACGACACCTGGCAGCGGATACCGATCCGGGATCACGCCGATCAGATGACCCCGGCCGTGCTGCGCGGCAAGTACCTGCTCGACACCAACGATTGCATCGGCTGCCACACGATCAACGGCGAGGGCGCCTATTTCGCGCCGGAGCTGGGCAACGTCTACAAACGCAGGGGCCCCGATTTCATCAAGGCGTGGATACAGTCGCAGCCCACGGGTGTGCCGGGAAGAAGGCAGATGCCCAACTTTCACTTCACCCCGGATCAGTTGAACGATCTGGTGGCCTATCTGCAATGGCTCTCCAACATCGACACCAACAACTGGCCGCCCAATATCCAAGGTTGATCGGACTCCCACCTCACGCAAAGGAAAAATCATGAAATACCAGTCTCAAGCAGTGGCGAAGCCCTATTTCATAGCGGCCTTGGCCCTGTTCGTCGGCCAGATCGTGTTCGGCCTGATCGCCGGATTGCAGTATCTGTACGGCACCTTCCTGTTCCCCGAGCTGCCCTTCGACGTCGCGCACATGAGCCACACCAATCTGCTGATCGTCTGGCTGCTGATGGCCTTCATGGGCGCCGCCTACTTCATCGTCCCGGAGGAGGCGCAGACCGAGCTCTACAGCCCCAAGCTGGCGCTGCTCACCTTCTGGGTATTCCTCACCGCCGGGGCGCTGACCATCGCCGCCTATCTGTTCGTGCCCTACGCCCACCTGGCGGCGATCACCGGCAACGCGGTTCTGCCGACCATGGGCCGCGGCTACCTGGAGCAGCCGCTGCCGACCAAGATCGGCATCGTCCTGGTGGCGCTCTCCTTGCTGTTCAACGTGACCATGACCCTGATCAAGGGGCGCAAGACCTCGATCAACCTGATTCTCGTCGGCAGCCTGTGGGGTCTGGCGCTGCTGTTCCTGCCCGCCTTCTACTTTCCGCAGGACACCGTCAAGGCCAGCTTCGGCTGGTGGTGGATCGTGCACGGCTGGGTGGAGGGGGACTGGGAATTGATCCTGGGCGCGCTGCTCGGCTTCATCCTGATCAAGATGACCGGGGTGGATCGCGAGATCGTGGAAAAGTGGATCTACATCATCGTCGCCATGACCCTGGTCTCCGGCATCGTCGGCATCGGCCACCACTATTACTACACCGGCGCGCCCTCGTACTGGATCTGGCTCGGCTCGATCTTCTCCGCCCTCGAACCCCTGCCGTTCATGCTGCTCATCGCCTTCTCCTTCAAGATGCTGCTGGCGCGCCGCCGCGAACATCCGAACAAGGCCGCCATGCTGTGGGCTATGGGCACGCCGATCATGGCCTTTCTCGGCGCCGGCCTGTGGGGCTTCATGATCACCCTGGCGCCGGCCCAGTACTACATGCACGGCACCAACTTCACCGCGGCCCACGGCCACCTGGCCTTCTTCGGCGCCTATGCGATGGTCTCCTTGGCCATCATCTCCTACGCCATGCCCCTGCTGCGCGGACGTGTCGCCAACAGCGCTGCCGCCCAGCGCTGGGAGATGGCCGGCTTCTGGATCATGGTGCTCAGCATGATCGGCATCGCCCTGGCGCTCACCGGCGCCGGCATCGTCACGGTCGTCCTGCAGCGCGCCGCGGCCGATCCGATGCCCTTCATGCAGGTGCAGGACAAGGAGCGCGTGTTCTTCTGGCTGCGCGAATTGGCCGGCGTCGGCTTCTTCGTCGGCCTGCTGGTCTATCTGAGGAGCTTCTTCATTTCCGGCGAATACGAGTATGCCGGAGAAATGAAGCGGGCCCTGGCGACCTGAGCCAAGCGGAGCGGAACCGCGGTTCCGCTCCTGCCGAGGACGATCCATCGTGAATGCCGAAGCCAGCGCCATCCGCGCGCAACCCCTGCCCGGGGATTTCGCGATCTGGATCTTCATCTTCGCCGAGCTCACGGTCTTCGGCGTGCTCTTCGCCGCCTATGCCTTCGCCCGCAGCGCCCACTTGGAGCTGTTCAACGCCGCGCAGCTCGGTCTCAACCGCGTCTATGGCTACGTCAATACCCTGCTGCTGGTGACCAGCAGCTATTTCGTGGCGCGCGCGAGCCTGTCGATCAAGGCCGGACGCAGCACCGCCTGCGGCCACTGGCTGGTCGGCGCGCTCGGTCTGGGCGGGTGCTTTCTGGTCGTGAAGCTCGCGGAGTTCCACCAGGATTTCGCCCAGGGCATCACCCTGTCCGCCAACCTGTTCGACATGTTCTACCTGTCGCTCACCTTCTTTCACTTCATGCACGTGGTGATGGGCATGGCGATACTCGCGGTGGTCGCCCGCAAGGCCTACGCGGGGCGGTACAGCGCCGCGGACCATACCGGCGTCGAGACCGGGGGCTCCTACTGGCACATGGTCGATCTGGTCTGGATCATCCTGTTCGCGCTGGTCTATGTCATCCACTGAGGTCCCCCTATGAAATCGCCAGCCGTGCTGCCGTTCAAACCCTGCACCGTCTCCTGGGCCGTGCTGCTCGCGCTGACCACGATCAGCTTCGAGCTCGGTGCCGGCGCCTCCGGGCGGATGCTGATGGCGGCGGTGCTGGCGCTGACGCTGATCAAGGGACAGCTGGTGGTGAGCCACTTCATGGGCCTGCGCCGCGTGCGGCTCGAATGGCGGATCGCCATGGCCGCCTATCTGGCCGCCGTCGGCGGCGTCATCGCGCTTGCCTATTCCATCACCTGACCCGGAACCCTCTCCATGACCGTCACCTCCATCGCCCGGGCCCTCAGAGTGCCCAAGCTCATCCCGCCTTATACCGCGACCGGCGACGAGATCGCGGTGTTCGAACTCGCTCACCGCAATCGTCTGCCGGTGCTGATCAAGGGGCCGACCGGCTGCGGCAAGACGCGCTTCGTCGAGCACATGGCGGCCCGGCTCGGCCTGCCCTTGTACACCGTCTCCTGCCACGACGACCTGTCCGCCGCCGATCTGGTCGGCCGCCACCTGATCGACGCCTCCGGCACCTACTGGACCGACGGCCCGCTCACCCAGGCGGTGCGCCACGGCGGCATCTGCTACCTGGACGAGGTGGTGGAAGCGCGCAAGGACACCACGGTGGTGCTGCACGCGCTGTCCGACGACCGCCGGATCCTGCCGATCGACCGCACCGGCGAGATTCTGGAGGCGCCGCCGGAATTCATGCTGGTCGTCTCCTACAATCCCGGCTACCAGCATCTGCTCAAGGGCCTGAAGCCCAGCACCCGCCAGCGCTTCGTGTCCCTCGCCTTCGGCTTTCCGGAAGCCGCCAGCGAGATCGACATCGTGGCGACGGAGTCCGGTCTCGATCACGAGACCGCCAAGCGTCTGGTCACCCTCGCCAATGCGCTGCGCCGCACCGCCGATCACGACCTGGAGGAAGCGCCGGGCACGCGCCTGATCGTCGATGCCGCGAAGCTGATCGCCGCCGGCTGCGACCCGCAGGTGGCCTGTCGCGCCGCGGTCGTCGAATGCCTGTCCGACGAGCCGGAGATCTGCCGCGCCCTGATGGTGGTGGTCGCGGCGATTTTCGGTCGCTGAGGCGGGCATGGAAGAGCAGGTCGGCATCGCCTGGCACCGGCTGGTCAATCGCCTCGCCGCCCGGCGCCATCCCGCCGCGGCGATCGAACTGACGAGCGTCAGCCGCGCTGCCGCGCTGCTGTATCGCGCCCTGGGCGGCGACCATGGGGTGGCGTTGCAGGCGGGAGCGCAAACGCGCCACGGCGCCCGGCGCGCTTGGCTGGAACGGCTGGCCGGCAGCGAACGCAAGGCGGACCTCGCCTGGGTAGACGGCCAGGCGCTGCGGCTGCCGCCGGTCATCGATGTTTATCCCGAAGCGGGCCTGAACCGCGATCTGTATTTCTGGCTGGCGGCGCTTTGCGCCGTCGACCCGCGGCCGGATCTGCCCTGGCTGACCCGGAACCAGGCCGCGGCGCTGGCCGTCACCGGGGGCTTCCTCGGACTGGCGGCGGGCTACCGCCGCTTGGTGGCGGCGGAGATCGCGCGCCGCCCGCAGCTTGACAAGCTGCCGCCGGACGAGGCGCGGCAGGAAGAGGCGATCCGGTCCGCGCTCACCGAGCCGGGCAGCGTCGCGGCGCTGCCCGCCGCCAGGCGTCCGCCCCATCCGGTCCTGCTCTGGCTGCGCCCGGAGCTCGCCGCGGCGGGCAGGGCGCATGCCGCCGCAGCGCCCGAAGCGGCGGCCCAGGCCGGAAGCGCGCTGCAGTCGGACAAGAAGCGCCGGATCGCCGAGCACGCGGAAATGCCCGAGCGCAAGGGTGGCCTGATGCTGTTCCGGCCGGAATCGATATTCAGCTGGACCGAGTACGCGAAGATCGAGCACGAGACCCAGGAAAACGAGGATCAGGATCTCGCCCGGGCGGCGGACGACCTCGACGTCATCGCGATCGCGCAGGACCAGAAGAGCGTCGCCAAGAAGCTGCGCATGAGCCTGGACCTGGCTGCGGCACAGGGCGATGGCGCCCCTCTGGACGGCGCCGGGATGCTGCCCGAGTGGGACTATCGGACGCAGCTCCTGAAGCCGGACCAATGCCGGATCAACGCGGTGCCCCTGGGCGATGCGCTGCCTTGCGCGCTGCCCGGGCACCTCGTGCGCGACCGCCAGCGTCTGCGGCGGCAGTTCGCCGCCTTGCAGCCGCAGCGCCAGCGCCTCAAGGCGCAGCCGGAGGGCAGCGAGATCGACATCGATCCCTACATCCGTCACGTCGCCCAGCGCAGCGGCGCCGGCTCCGGTTTCTACACCGATCAGCGCCAGCGCCAGCGCGACCTGGCCTGCCTGCTGCTGGCCGACCTGTCCTTATCCACCGAGGCCTGGGCGGGCGAAGGGCGGCGCGTCATCGATGTCATCCGCGACAGTCTGCTGCTGTTTTCCGAGGCGCTGTCGGTCACCCGCGACCGCTTCGCCCTGGTCGGCTTCAGTTCCCGGCAGCGCAGCGACGTGCGCTTCCATACCCTGAAGGCCTTCGATGAAGCCTATGGCGACGCCGTGCGCGGCCGCATCAATGGCATCGCCCCGGCCTACTACACCCGCATGGGCGCGGCCATCCGCCACGCCACCGGGATTCTCGGGCGCCAGAAGGCACGGGAGCGCCTGCTGCTGCTGCTCACCGACGGCAAGCCCAACGATGCCGACCACTACGAAGGCCGTTACGGCATCGAGGACACGCGCAAGGCCTTGATC
This sequence comes from Pseudomonadota bacterium, assembly GCA_021791235.1. Next base: position 5,295 of record JAJYXA010000388.1, on the reverse strand, counting down.
GCCGCGAGGCAGGCGGGCCTGCGGCCCTTCTGCGTGACCGTGGACCAGGAGGCCCACGAATACCTGCCGCACACTTTCGGCAAGAGCAGCTTCATCATCATCCGCAAACCCTCGGAACTGCCCGCCCGGCTACCCCTGCTCTACGCGCTCCTGACGCGTTGAACAGGCGGAACGCATAGCGGCGCCTCGGCATTTGCCGAGGCTGCCGCGACGATCTTCAGTGCAATATAAAACATGTTAAAAGAGATGTATCGCACAATATTTCCTTAATTTTGAGAAAATACGTTTTTATTGCGCTAAATCAAGTTATATATTTCTTGTTTTATTTAGCATGAGCACTATAGTTCTTAGCAACCAGCAGAAGGAGGTGCGCCGTGTCAGCCCAGATCGTCCCAGACTACGAAGCCCAACTCAATGCAATCCTCGATCGGTGCCACAGCGCCAGCCTGGATGCCCGTATCCCCGATGCGGGCGAGCTGCCGGAAGGCTACACCGGCACGCTGGGCAACTTCCCCGTCTATTTCCCCGACGAGATCGCCCACGCCGCCGGACTGTTGCCGGTGAATATTCTCGGCGGCGGCAACAAGCTGGAAATGAAGCACGCCGACGCCCGGATGGGTTCCTTCGTCTGCTCGATCTGCCGCTCGACCACCGAACTCGGCCTGAACGGCACGCTCGCCGGCCTCACCGGTTTCGTCACCCATCCGATCTGCGACGCCGCCAAGCACTTGGCCGGCATCTGGTCGCGCAACCTGCCCGATCAGATGGCGGAGATCCTCTATCTGCCGCAGAACCCGAACTCGCCCGGCGCGGCCCGCTATGTCGCCGCCGAATACCAGCGCCTGCGCGCCGAACTGGCGCGCAAGGTCGGTCACCCGATCAGCGACGCCGCGATCCGCTCCAGCATCCGCCTCTACAACAAGAAGCGCAGGCTGATGCGCGAGCTCTACCAGATCCGCCGCGACGAACCCTGGAAGCTGAGCTGCTCCGAATCCTACCTGCTGGTCCGCGCCGGTACCCGGATTCCCTGCGAGGAACACGTCGAGCTGCTCGAGCAGGCGCTCCCGGCCATCCGCCAGCGCCATGTCGCGGCGCAGGACAAGCCGCGCGTCATCTTCGTCGGCGGCTTTTGCGAGCAGCCGCCGCTGGAGATGCTGGAGACCATCGACGATGCCTGCTTCGTCGTCGACGACGATCTTCTGATCGGCCAGCGCTGGTTCACGGAGGACGTCCCGGAGGATGTCGGCGACCCGGTCTGGGCGCTGGCGGAGAGCTACATCGAGCGCTCCCACGCAAGCCCGGTGCAGCACGACGAGCGCAAGCCCAAGGGCGACTACCTGATGGCCATGCTGCGCGACGGCAAGGCCGACGCCGCAATCCTCACCGCGGCGAAGTTCTGCGAGCCGGGCCTCGACGAGCAGCTGTTCTGGTCCAAGGATCTCGACGAGGCGGGCGTCCAGTATCTGGTGCTCGAATTCGAGGAGAAGATGACCTCGTTCGAGCAGATGGCTATGCAGGTCGAAACCTTCGCCGAATCCCTGCTGTTCGCGTTGGCCTAACAGGAGAACCATCATGACTACCGCAATCGCCGAAGCCGTCCCGGGCACTTCCCGCTCCGCGCCGGCCGCCAAAGAAATCTGGACCCCGTTCAACGCGCACAGCGAGGGCCAGCGCCTGTTCAAGGAGTGGTACGCCCGCCTGGAGACCGCCAACGAGCGCCATGAGCCGGTCGCCAACGTGTTCGTGATGGGCAACGCCATCGAGATCCTGCGCAGCTTCGACTTCCACATGGTCTTTCCGGAGATCAATTCGCTGCAAACCGGGGTGCGCAAGACCTCGGCGGAGTTCATCCGCATCTCCGAGGACTACGGCATGTCGCCCGACGTCTGCTCCTACGTCAAGGCCGACGTCGGCATGATGATCAAGGAGGAGAAGGAGCCGCTCGGGAAGATGCCCAAGCCCGACCTGTCCGTTTCCTCCAACATGTGCGGTACCTTCATCAAGTGGGCCGAGATCTGGGAGCGCCGCTACAAGATGCCCAGCTTCGTGCTCGACCTGCCCGGCCAGCGCAGTTCCAGCTGGGTGGTCCGCCCCGGCGACGCGCAGCACTCCGCCGACTCGCGCTGGGTCGAGGACCAGTTCAAGGATCTGATCGCGAAGTGCGAGAAGATCACCGGCAAGCGCTTCGACATCGACCGCCTGGCCGAGGTCCAGGGGCGGGTGAATCAGATGGTGATCCACTGGAACAACGTGATGGAGCTCAACCGCACCTGCCCGGCGCCCTATAACGCGATGCTCGACGGTCTCACCTACATCGGCATCATGAACGTGTACCGCGGCACCGTCGAGGGCGTCGAGTTCATGCGCCGGCTCGAGGAGGACGTCCGGGCCAAGGTGGCGCGCGGCGAGGGCCGGGTCCCCGAGGAGCGCTTCCGTCTGCTCTTCTCCGGCACGCCCTGCTACGTCTCGATGCGCCGGCTGGTCGAGCTGTTCGAGACCTGGGGCGGCGTCTTCGCTTATTCCGATTACCTGACCTTCGCCGCCGGCGGCATGGACGCCGCCGAGCTGCTCTACGACACTTCGCGGCCGCTGGAGAGCCTGGCCGAGGTCACCGCGCTGGCCGCCCAGCGCGGTCTGAGCAACCAGTTCTTCGCGCACGAGCGGATGGAAAAGCAGATCAAGGACTACGGCGTCGATGGCGTCGTCTTCCACGGCATCAAGAGCTGCCGCTTCGTCTCCGCCGGCATGGCCGACACGCGCGACTACATTTCCAAGCGGCTCGATATCCCGACCCTGTACATCGAGTCCGACCTGATCGACCCGCGCTACTGGTCCGATGCCCAGATCAAGAACCGCGTCGATGCATTCTTCGAAGCGCTGCAGCAGCGAGGCGGCGCGGGCCCGCTCAAGGGCAAGGCTACCCACGCGCAAGGGAGGACAGCATGAAATACGTCGCAGGAGTTGACGTCGGATCGACGCAGACCAAGGCGGTGATCATCGACAGGAACCGGACCATCGTCGGGCGCGCCCTGCTCGACATGGAGACCAGCATGGTGACCATCGCCCAGGATGCCTACCAGGCGGCGCTGAAAAACGCCGACATCGGCGAAGACCAGGTCGAATACGTCGCCGCGACCGGCTACGGCCGCTACAAGGTGACCTTCGGCGACGAGCAGGTGACCGAGATCAGCTGCCACGCGCGCGGCGCCGTTCATCTGTTTCCCAAGACGCGCACGGTCATCGACATCGGCGGCCAGGACACCAAGGCGATCCGCGTCGGCCCCGAGGGCCAGGTCGAGGACTTCACCATGAACGACAAGTGCGCCGCCGGCACCGGCCGCTTCCTCGGCGCGGCGTCCTACGCGCTGGAGCTGCCGCTCTCGGAGCTGGGGCCGCTCTCGCTCAAGTCGACCAATCCGGTGCGCATCACCACCACCTGCACGGTGTTCGCCGAGTCGGAGATCATCAGCCATCTGGCCAAGGGCTGCCTGCCCGAGGACGTGCTGATGGGCGTGCATCAGGCCATCACCAGCCGCTGCGTCTCGCTGGCGCGGCGCGTCGGCATCGCCTCCGAAGCCACCTTCACCGGCGGCGTCAGCCGCAACATCGCCATGGTGGCGTTGCTCGCGGAGCAATTGGGGATTCCGATCAACGTCAGTCCGGACGCCCAGTTCATCGGCGCACTCGGGGCGGCACTGTTCGCCCACGACCGCGCCTTCGGCAGCGAAACACAGATCGCGACCGCCGTCGCGGAGGAGGCATGATGCTATACGTCGCGGGTATCGATATCGGCTCGACCTATTCCAAGGCCATCGTGCTGAACGACCAGCGCGAGGTGGTCGGCACCGCCGTCCGGCGCACCGGATTCAAGCTGGGCCAGGCCTCCGAGGGCGTCTTCGACGAACTGCTCAAGGCCTGCGGTCTGACGCGCGAGCAGATCAACTACGTCGCGGCGACCGGCTACGGCCGCTACACGGTGGCCTACCGCCACACCCAGGTGACCGAGCTCACCGCCCACGCGCAGGCGGCGGTGCACCTCTTCCCCGACACGCGCACCATCCTCGACATCGGCGGCCAGGACATCAAGGCCATCCGCGTCGATGGCAACGGACGCGTCCGCGCCTTCCGCCTGAACGACAAGTGCGCCGCCGGCACCGGCGCCTTCCTGGAGAAGACGGCGCGCTACCTGGGGCTCACCACCGACGACATCGGCCCCTACGCCATGCGCTCGACCAAGCCGGTCGAGGTGAGCAGCGTCTGCGCGGTGTTCGCCGAGTCCGAGGTGATCAACCACCTGTCGAACGGCGTTCCGGCGGAAGACATCATGATGGGCGCGATGGTGGCCTTAGGCGGCCGGGCGGTGCAGTTGATGCGCCGCGTCGGCCTGGAGCCCGGCTTCATGCTCACCGGCGGCATGACGCGCAACGTCGCCATGGTCGATGCGCTGGAAAAGAACCTGGGGGCCAAGCTCAACGTCGCGCCCAACGGCCTGGGCCAGCTCAACGGTGCCTACGGCGCGGCGTTCCTGGGCCTGCGCCGGATCGAGAAGCTGCAGGCCGAGGGCAAGCCGGTGCCGCCGACGGCGGGGCAGGCGGGTCCGGTCGAGAGCGTCCGCCGCCGCTGGTCGGCCATTCCCGTCAAGAAGCCCGCCGAGCCGTGCAACCTGGCGGCCGATTGCCCGGTGGTCGCCAAGCAGATCACCGTCCATAAACTCGGAGAGGCCGTGGTCTAGGGACACCTGGACCTTCAGCAAGGAGAGAAAAATGACCTATGTCGTGACCGAATCGTGCATCAACTGCAAGCACACCGATTGCGTCGATGTCTGTCCCGTCGACGCCTTCCGCGAGGGCCCCAATTTTCTGGTCATCGATCCGGACGAATGCATCGACTGCACGCTGTGCGTGCCCGAGTGTCCGGTCGATGCGATCTACGCCGAGAGCGACGTGCCGAGCGGGATGCAGCACTACACGGCGCTCAACCACGAACTGGCGGCGACCTGGAAGCCCATCGTGGAGAAAAAGGCGGCGCTGCCCGAGGCGGACAAGTGGTCCCGCATCAAGGAGAAGTTCGCCCTGCTGCAGCGCGATTGACGGCCGGGGCCGGGCGGCCCCGCTTATGTCATGCCGTGATAAGGTTTCGCACCTGCCGGAGTCCCCGAAAACGAGCCGGAACCCGTGAAACTCCACATCCTGTCCGACCTGCATCTCTCTCAAGGCGCATTGGCGGTGCCGCGCAACGACGCCGATGCGGTGATCCTGGCGGGGGACATCGCGCGCCCGGCGGCCGCCGTTGCCT
>JAJYXA010000571.1 GCA_021791235.1 Pseudomonadota bacterium | reverse complement strand
CGAACCACTCGGCGCGCAGCGCCTGGATGTCGCCGCCGGCGACCAGCTCGGGAAAATCGCGGCCGATGGTGAAGCCGGCCAGCCGCTCCAGCAGAGCGACGTCGCCGCGCGAGGCCGGCAGTTCGAAGTTGCCGAAGCGGATGAAGGAGGGCGCCACCCGGCACACGATCGCGCCCGGCTCGGTTCTCGGATGGCCGTCGTAGAACATGTCGCGCACCACGGGCTCGCCGGTGGCCACCAGGCACAGGGCGCGCGTGGTCGGCACGCCGAGATGGTGCATCGCCTCGCTCGCGAGGAACTCGCGGATCGAGGAACGCAACACGGCGCGGCCGTCGGCGCTGCGCGAATAGGGCGTCCGGCCCGCGCCCTTCAACTGCAGCTCCCAGCGCTCGCCCGCGGCGTTGATCGTCTCGCCCAGCGAAATCGCGCGGCCGTCGCCGAGCTGCCCGGCCCAGTGGCCGAACTGGTGCCCGCCGTAGTTGGCGGCGTAGGGCTGCATGCCCTCGATCAGCGCGTTGCCGCCGAAGACCTGGGCGAAGGCCGGCGATTCGACGTCCGCCGCGGCGATGCCCAGCAGCGCCGCCACCTCCGGCGAGTGCGCGACCAACCGCGGCGCCGCCACCGGCGTCGGATCGACGCGCGAATAGAGCGCCCCCTGCACCTGGCGCAGGCGCGGCCCGGCCTCGGGATCGGCGGGCAGTTCGGTCACGAAACGGTTGTCGAAACGCAGGGTCTGCATCTGTCGCGGCTCGATGGCTCAATATCACTTAGTGGCGGCAATCATGCCGGAAGTTGCGTCGCTCGTGTGGGCCGGGGCGCCAGCGCGGCTGCCCTGGCCGCCGTTTTTCGCCAGGTCGGCGCAGATGGCGTTGATCGCCGGCCACGACGTGTAGCACCACTGCGGCGCGATCAGGGTCGGCTCCCGCGCCGTGGCCGAGACGCGGTGGAAGATCACGTCGGCCGGCGTGCGCCGGATCAGTTCGGCGGCGGTCGCGGCGTAGTCGGCGAGGGCCGGCGGCGACACCGTCTTTCGGGCGTAGTGCGCCGCCAGGCGGCTGCCCTTGACGATCATCAGCGGATGCAGCTTGAGCCCTGCGACCCCGAGTCCGATCACCCGGGCGTGGGTCTCGAAGCTCATCGCCGGCGTCTCGCCGGGCAGGCCGACGATCAGGTGGGTGCACACCGGAACGCCGTGGCGCTGCGCCCGGCCGACCGCGTCGGCGTAGGCGGCGAAGCCGTGGCCGCGGTTGATGCGCGCCAGGGTATCGTCGTGGGCGCGTTGCAGGCCCAGTTCCAGCCAGACCTCGTAGCCGCGCTGCCGGTAGTCGGCGAGCAGCGCCAGCACCGAGTCGGGCAGGCAATCCGGGCGGGTGCCGACGCACAGGCCGACGATGTCGGATCGAGCCGTGGCCTGCGCGTAGAGGCGGCGCAGCTGCTCGACTTCCGCGTAGGTGCTGGTGTAGGCCTGGAAGTAGGCCAGGTAGCGGCTGGCGCGCTTGGTTTCCGCCTTGGCCGCCGCGAGCTGTTCGTCGATCGGGGTCTGCGGCTGCGTCGGATTGAACGACAGCACGCTGCAGAAGGTGCAGCCGCCGCGCCCGAGCGTGCCGTCCCGGTTGGGGCAGGTGAAGTCGGCGTGCAGGGACAGCTTGCGCACCCGCTCGCCGAAGCGGGCCTTGAGATGCCGGCCCAGGGTGTTCACGTAGCGTTCGAGCTGCATGGGGGGCGCTGAGGCTTTTGCCGGACGAGAGATCAAGCTCGCTCCGCGGGCGTCTGCAATACCCAGAATTTCAGCAGCAGCGCGGCCGCCAGCGCGCAGAGCGCGGAAAAGGAGAAGGCCGCTTCGACCGCCACGCCCTGCCACAGCCAGCCGAACAGCAGCGAGGCGGGCAGCAGCATCGCCCCCGCCGTGAGATTGAACCAGCCGTAGGCAGTGCCCAGCCGCTCTTTCGGGGCGAGGTCGGCCACCAGCGCCTTCTCGGCGCCCTCGGTGGCGGCGAGGAACAGGCCGTAGAAGGCGAACAGCGGCCACAAGAGCAGCGCGTGGAAACCGTTCAGACCCAGCAGCAGGTAGAACAGGCCGTAGATCACCCAGCCCGCCAGAATCAGCCGCACCCGGCCGAGGCGGTCGGACAGGGCCGAGAGCGGCGTCGAAAACACCATCGCCACGGCCGAGGTCAGCGCCCACAGCAGCGGCACCTGGTAATCGGGCAGGCCCAGGTCCTTGGCGCGCAAGAGCAGGAACATGTTGGAGGAATTGCCCAGGGTGAATAGCGCCAGCACCAGCAGGTAGCGCTTGAAGCCGGGCGGGAAGTCCGCCAGCCGCCAGGAGAAGGCTTGACGTTGGGCCGCCGGAACGACCGCCGGCGACTTGATCGACATGGCCAGGGCGACGGTGATCGTGCCCGGCACGATCGACCACAGGAAGACGTTCTTGAGCGGCATGCCGCGTTCCAGCAGCCAGGCGGCCAGGAGCGGTCCGATCACCGCTCCGGCGTTGTCCATGGCCCGATGCAGGCCGAAGGCCAGGCCCCGGCGCTCCTCGCTCACCGAACCGGCGAGCAGCGCGTCGCGCGGCGAGGTGCGCAATCCCTTGCCCACCCGGTCGGCGAAGCGCAGCGCCAGCACCATCGGCCAGCTCGACGCCAGGTAGAACAGGGGACGCGAGAACGCGGCGAGGCCGTAGCCGCCCGCCACCCAGCCCTTGGCGTGGCCGCGTTTGTCCAGGAGCACGCCGGAGAAGAGCTTGAGCAGGCTGGCCGTGGCCTCCGCGACGCCCTCGATCAGGCCCAGCGCCCGCGGCCCGGCCATCAGCACCGAGGCGAGAAACAGCGGCACCAGCGGATAGACCAGTTCGCTGGTGCTGTCGTTGAACAGGCTCACCAGGCCCAGCAGCCAGACCGTCCGGGGCAGCGCGAGAACGGCCTCAAACATGGCTTGGGTACAGCTCGGTCAGGCAGCGTCCGGCGATGATCCTGAGCAGGCAAACCAGGAGCAGGGCGCTCAGCCAGCCGGCCAGCACGTCGGCGGGGAAATGGGCGCCGACATAGACGCGGGAGAGTCCGACCCAGAGCACGAAAGCCGTCGCCGCCCAGCGTTGCCGGCGCCCCAGCATCGGCCAGAGGCCGGCCGCGAGGGTCACGGCGAAGGACGCGTGGCCGCTGGGCAGGCTGTGGCGATATTCGGCTGCGCCGAGCACGCGCACCGTCCCTGGCGGCAGCGCCAGCAGCGGCCGGGGATAATCGAACCAGGACTTCGCCCAGCCGAGGAAAGCGCCGTCCGCCAGGTAGGCGACGCACAGGACGACGAGCGCGCCCAGCCAGAGCGTCGCCTGCCGTCCCTGCGCCCCGATCCGCGCGGCGCGGACGGTCGCGAACGCCGCCGCGAGCGCGATCAGGGTCAGATAGATGGGGAAGAGATGATGCTCGCCCAGCCGCGTGCCCAGCGCCATGCCGCGATCCAGCGCCGCGCCGTGCCAGCCGTTGATGGCATGGAACAGCCAGACGTTGGCGCCGCCCCAGTCGTAGAGGATTTCCTTCATCATGATCTGTCTATGCCCGATTCCGGGAACGCTCCCTCGCCGCATCCGGCGGTCCAGCGCGATTATCGACCATTGGCGGCCAAAGCGGTGGCGGCCAGGACGGCGGTGGCCAAGGCGGCGCAACTCGATTGTCGCGTAGTGCGTGCGCTAACGCACGGAATTCATCGCTTCATCGGCCTATCTTGCGGATTGCCTAGCCAAGGGAGTCCAGCATGAACAGTAAATCAGCGATCGCCGCCATCATGGCATTGTCTTTGGCCAGCGGAGGATTTGCCCACGGCCAAGATCATGGGGATCGCAACGATCGAGGCCGCAATGAACAGGATCAACGCGGCGGTCGCCAGGATCATCGCGACAACTCGGGGCGCCAGTGGGATCGGCGCGACCACCAGGATCGCGCGCACAACGACGGACGGTCGCAGGAACGCGGCGCCGGCCCTAACCATGATTTCCGCAGGGGCGAGCGTCTGCCGCGCGAGTACCGCAATCGGCAATACGTGGTCGATGACTGGCGCGACCACCACCTGAGCGCGCCGCCGCGCGGCTACCACTGGGTCCAGACCGGCGGCGACTACGTTCTGGTGGCGATCACCACCGGCATCATCCTGCAGCTCCTGCTGGGTCACTGACCGGCGGGCTCAGCCGGCCCGGTACAGGCGCCGGCGCTCTTCGTCCAGCAATGCCGACTTGACCTCTTCGAGTACCGCGCCGACGTCGGCGACGTGCTCGTCGATGACGATGCGGCCGGTCAGTTCGGTCTCCGGACTCAGGCAGCCGGCCAGATAGAGCCGCCAGATTTCCCGGCCGTAGTCGCTGGCCGCCAATTGCGGCGCGAAACGGCTGAAGTAGGCGGCCAGGTTGGCGACGTCGCGCTCCAGCATCGCGCCGGCGTTGCTGTTGCCGGCGGCATCGACGGCTTGCGGCAGGTCGATGATCACCGGGCCGTTTGCGCCCACCAGGATGTTGTATTCGGACAGGTCGCCGTGGATGATCCCGGCGCAGAGCATGCGCACCACCTGGTTCAGCAGTTCGGCATGAAACTCCAGCGCCTGCGCTTCCGTCAGTTCGATGTCGTTCAGGCGCGGCGCCGGATTGCCCTCGGCGTCGGTCACCAGTTCCATCAGCAGCACGCCCTCGTGGCAGAGGCTGGGCTGCGGCACGCGCACGCCGGCCGCCGCCAGGCGATACAGGGCATCGACCTCGGCGCTCTGCCAGGCTTCCTCCTGCATCTGGCGGCCGTAGCGGGAACCCTTCTCCATGGCCCGCGCCTGCCGGCTGTTCTTGACCTTGCGGCCCTCCTGATAGGAGGCGCTCTTGCGGAAGCTGCGCTGCCGGGCGTCCTTGTACACCTTGGCGCAGCGGATCTCCTCGCCGCAGCGGACGATATAGACGGTCGCCTCCTTGCCGCTCATCAACTGGCCGATGACCTCGTCCACCAGACCTTCGGCGATGAGCGGCTGCAGGCGTTTCGGGGGTTTCATGCCGGCTCAGCGCTTGAGTCTCGCGAAGGCTTCGGCCATCGCGCCGGCGGGTTTCGGCGCCTCGCGCGCCGCCGCCGGTTTGCCGCGCGGCGCGGCTGCGCCCCCCGAGGGGACTGCTTTCGGGGCGCCCCCCAAGGGGACTGCCTTCGGGGCGTCTGACAGGCGCAGGGTGAGCGCGATGCGCTTCCTCTTCTCGTCGACCTCCAGCACCTTGACGCGGACCACGTCGCCGGCTTTCACCACCTCGTGCGCGTCCTTGACGTAGCGGTCGGCGAGCGCCGAGATATGCACCAGACCGTCCTGGTGCACGCCGATGTCGACGAAGGCGCCGAAGGCGGCGACGTTGGTGATCACGCCTTCGAGCAGCATGCCCGGCACGAGATCCTTCAGGCTCTCGACGCCCTCGCGGAAGGCCGCGCTCTTGAATTCCGGGCGCGGGTCGCGGCCGGGCTTCTCCAGCTCCCTGAGGATGTCTTGCACGGTGGGCAGGCCGAATTGCCGGTCGGTGTATTTGGCCGCATCGAGAGACTTGAGCAGTCTGCCGTCGCCGATCACCTCGGCCAGCCCCTTCTCGATGTCGGCCAGGATGCGCTCGACCACCGGGTAGGCCTCGGGGTGCACGCTGGAGGCGTCGAGCGGATTGTCGCCTTGATTGACGCGCAGGAAGCCGGCGGCCTGCTCGAAGGTCTTCTCGCCCAGACGCGGCACTTTTTTCAGCGCGGCGCGACTCTTGAAGGGACCGTTGGCGTCGCGATGGGCGACGATGTTCGCCGCCAGCGCCGAGGACAGGCCGGAGATGCGGGAGAGCAGCGCCACCGAAGCGGTATTGACGTCCACGCCGACGGCATTGACGCAGTCCTCGACCACCGCGTCGAGACTCCTGGCCAGGCGCGTCTGCGACACGTCGTGCTGGTACTGGCCGACGCCGATCGCCTTGGGCTCGATCTTCACCAGCTCGGCCAGCGGGTCCTGCAAGCGCCGGGCGATCGAGACGGCGCCGCGCAGGCTGACGTCCAGATCGGGGAACTCCCTGGCCGCCAGCTCCGAGGCGGAATAGACCGAGGCGCCGGCCTCCGAGACGACGATCTTGCTGATCTTCTGTTCCGGCAGTTGCGCGATCAGCTCGGCGGCGAGCCGGTCGGTCTCGCGCGAGGCGGTGCCGTTGCCGATGCTGACCAGATCGACGCGGTGCGTCTGCGCCAGCTTTGCGAGTGTGGCGAGCGAGCCGGCCCAATCGCGGCGCGGCTCGTGCGGATAGATGGTGGCGGTGTCCAGGAGCTTGCCGGTGGCATCGACCACCGCCACCTTGACCCCGGTGCGCAGTCCCGGATCGAGGCCCAGCGTGGCGTGCGGGCCGGCCGGCGCCGCGAGCAGGAGGTCGTGCAGGTTGCGGGCGAAGACGCGGATCGCCTCCTCTTCGGCGCGCTCCCGCAGCGCCCCCATCAGGTCGAGTTCGAGGTGCAGTGAGATCTTCACCGCCCAGGCCCAGCGCGCCGTCTCCATCAGCCAGCGGTCGGCCGCCCGGCCCTGGTCCTTGATGCCGAAGCGGGCGGCGACCTGCAACTGGCAGGGGCTGGTCTGCGCCGGCTCCATGAGTTCCTCCGGGCTCTTCAGGGCGAGCCTCAGCACGTCCTCGTTCCTGCCGCGAAACAGCGCCAGCGCCCGGTGCGAGGGGATATCCCGGATCGGCTCCGAGTAGGCGAAGTAGTCGCGGAACTTGGCGCCAGTCTCCTCGCAGCCGGGGACCACCGTCGACACCAGCACGCCCCGCGCCTGCAGTTCCTCGCGCAGGCGGCCGATCAGCGCCGCGTCCTCGGCAAAGCGCTCCATCAGGATCTGGCGCGCGCCGTCCAACGCGCTCTTCAGGTCGGGCACACCCTTCTCGATATCGACGTAGCCGGCCGCCTCGGTCTCGGGCGTGAGCAGGGGATTTTCCAGCAGCGCGTCGGCCAGGGGTTCGAGCCCGGCCTCGCGGGCGATCTGCGCCTTCGTCCTGCGCTTTTGCTTGTAGGGCAGATAGAGATCCTCCAGGCGCTGCTTGGTCTCGGCGCTGCCGATCTCGGCTTCGAGCTCGGGGGTGAGCTTGCCCTGCTCGGCGATGGCGGCGATCACCGCGCCCCGCCGCTCCTCCAGCTCGCGCAGGTAGGCCAGACGCTCTTCCAAGAGGCGCATCTGCGTGTCGTCGAGGCCGCCGGTCGCCTCCTTGCGGTAGCGGGAGATGAAGGGCACGGTGGCGCCCTGGTCGAGCAGCGCCACGGCCGCGGCGACCTGCTCTCTACGGGCGCCGATTTCGACGGCGATGCGCTGTTCTAGGGGTGGCAGCATGGGGGATCTTGACCGGAAAGGGCGCTGAAAACGAGGCGCGCACTATGCCGCAATGCCGGTCCGAAGACAAGCCGCGACGGTGTCGGCAGGGGCGTCCGGCTTCGGCCGGGCCCATGAGGGAACGGTCACGGCGGTGCTTGCACCGCGCGCGCCTTCAATCGTTCCGGGTTCCGGGCAGGTAGTGCTTGATCTTGCGATAGAGCGTCGCGCGGCTGATGCCCAGGGCTGCCGCGGTGACCGAGATGTTGCCGCCGTGGCGCTCCAGCGCCTTCTGCACCGCCTGCGCCTCGAGCGAGGTGAGGGTGCCGGTATGCACCGTCTCCGCTCTTTCCGCGCCGCCGGCGATGCGCCGCCCGATCATTTCGTTGAGGAAATCGTCGGTCAGATGCTGCAGTTCGATCTGCTTGCCGCCGCCGAGCAGCGCCATCGCCGTCGACACGACGTTGCACAGTTGCCGCATGTTGCCGGGCCAGGGGTGTTTCAGGAAGACGTCCATCGCTTCTTCGGAGATGGACAGCTTGCCCCGCCCGTGCGATTTCGTATCCACGATGTGGGTGATGATTTCGCGCAGGTTCTCCCTTTGCCGCAGCGGCGGCAGCAGCACCTTGAGACCGTTCAAGCGGTAATAGAGGTCTTCGCGGAAGCGGTTTTGCGCGATCAACTCCTTGAGGTCCATGTGCGTGGCGCAGATCACCCCGATGTCGACCGGGATCAGCTTGGTGCTTCCGACCGGCGCGACCTCCCGCTCCTGCAGGACGCGCAGCAGGCGCGCTTGCAGGGCCAGGGGCATGTCGCCGATTTCGTCGAGAAAGAGCGTGCCCTTGTCCGACAATTGCACCTTGCCCACGGCGCCGCCGCGCTTGGCGCCGGTGAAGGCGCCGTCGGCGTAGCCGAAGAGTTCGGATTCGATCAGCGTCTCCGGGATCGAGGCGCAGTTGATCGCGACGAAGGGACCCGAACTGCGCGGCGAGGCAAGGTGCAGCGCTTTGGCGAGCGCCTCCTTGCCGCTGCCCGTTTCGCCATGGAGCAGAACCGGAATGTCCGCGGAGAAGGCCAGCCGCGCCTTCTCGAGAAGGGCGTGCAGGGGGGCGTCGCCGAGCGCGATATCGGCCAGGCAGAGATCGGAGCGGCGTATCGAGCCGTCGCCAGACGCGGCGCCCGAGCCGCAAGCCGACCGCCCCGCGGCCGTCGAGACCGGGCTGGCGCTGGCATAGACGCGCATGCCGCTTCTGAAATAGAGCAGCTGGGGCGAGCGGCCGGCGACCGAAAAGTGCTCCTGGAACCGGTCGAAGCTGTAATCGAACAGGGAAGAGAAATCGTGCCGATGAAAGTGATCCCGGCCGATATCGAACAGCGTCAGCGCCGCGCGGTTGGCCGCGACCAGCGTGCCGTTGTGGGAGAACGCGGCGATGGCTTCCCACAGGGTCCCCAGAAATTCCGGACGACTGTGAAACCTGACGACGGTGTGCATGCCGAGCTGGGTCAGGATCAAGCGATTCTCGATCACCTGGGCGGACATCGAGGCCAGATCCTGGATGTGGTTCTGGTGCACCGAGCCTCCGCCCGAGATGTCGAGCACGCCGATCAGCTTGCCGAAGGGATCGAACACGGGCGAGGCCGAGCAGGAGAAGGGGCTGTTTTGGTCCAGGTAGTGCTCGCGGCCCAGCACCGTGACCGCCTGCTGCTCGACGATCACGGTGCCGATGGCGTTGGTGCCCATCCGCTGCTCCTGCCAGCACATTCCCGGGCGTCCGCCCCGGCGCGTCAAGGGGTCGTCGCGCGAGATGGAGGCCAGCACGGTGGCCTCGGCGTCGGTGAGGATGACGACGCTGCCGGTGTTGGCGATCTGCTGGTAGAGATTCTCGAGTTCGGGCTGCGCAACCTCGAGCAGGACGCGGCTGCGCTCCCTGATCTCGCGCAGTTCGCGCGCCGTCACCAGCGACAGGTCGGCCGGCGTGGCGGGACTCAGTCCGAGGTTGAGGCAGCGCTTCCAGGAACGCTCGATCGCGTCGCTCAGTACGCCGCGGGGCAGGTTTTCGCCCTGGAAAAAATGGCTGCGCGCCAGCGCGATACGGGCGTCGTACTCGGCCGACAAGTCGAGGCTCGTCGTATTCAAAAAAATCCTCCTCCGATGTGCCGATCTCTAATGGATCGATTCGATACAGTCCAGTGTTCAGTTCTGAGAACTGTATCGTCTTGTAAGCGCGTTTTCCGCGCCGCACCATCTATTGCGATCGATATATTATGAATTGTTATTCATGAGCTTATGGCAGTTCAGCCCCCGATTCGGTCCTTTTGGCACAGCGCTTGCGTACAGCGTCTCAAGCCTTTGAATCGTTGCTGATGAACAGCTTGCGCGGGGCCGAACGTTGATTCAGTTTGCACGTTTCACGGCGCTGATGCAAGGAGTGGCAGGCATGGCCGCGCAGCGTGCGGGCGAGGGGCGTTGCCGGGGCCGGAATGGCGTCGGGGCGGATGGGGTTACCGATTATTTCAGGTGTCAAACACCAATGGGCAGCATATCAAACCAAACGGGAGCGGAAACCAATGATCAACAATGAAGAGACTAAATTGCATCAGGTGGTGATGGATCTGAATACTCAGCTGTACATCGGCGGGCACTGGGTCGCCGCGATCGATGGCGGAAGCTTCGACGTGATCAATCCCGCCCGGGAGGAATTGCTGGCGAAGGTGGCGGCCGCGAAGCCCGAAGACGTCGATGCCGCGGTTCGCGCCGCCCGCTTCCAGTTCGAGGAGGGCGCGTGGTCGAAGATGACCGGGGTCGAGCGCGGCCGCCTGATCTACCGTCTGGCGGAACTGATGGAGCGCGACAAGGAGCGTCTGGCCATGCTCGAGACCTTGAATCTCGGGCGTCCGCTGATGGAGCCGACGATACTCGATCTGCCGATGGCCATCGACACCATGCGCTACTTCGCCGGCTGGGCGGACAAGATCGAGGGGCGCACGATTCCGACGCCCGGCTACTTCGGCCAGCCGACGCTCTCGTACACGGTGCGCGAGCCGATGGGGGTGGTCGGCGCGATCACGCCCTGGAACACGCCGCTGATGATCGCCGCCTGGAAGATCGCTCCGGCGCTCG
This sequence comes from Pseudomonadota bacterium, assembly GCA_021791235.1. The sequence continues at coordinate 730 of JAJYXA010000571.1, read as the reverse complement.
CGGCGGGCTGCACCGTGGTCATCAAGCCCTCGGAGGAGGCGCCGCTGACCACGCTCTATCTGGCGAAGCTGATCGAAGAGGCGGGCTTCCCGCCGGGCGTGGTGAATGTCGTCCCCGGACTGGGCGAGGTCGCCGGTGCGGCGCTGGCGCGCCACCCCGGGATCGACAAGATCAGCTTTACCGGCAGCCCGGAGGTCGGTCGGGAGGTGATGCGCGCCGCCGCCGTCGGCTTCAAGCGCGTCGCGCTCGAACTGGGCGGGAAGTCGCCGCAGATCATCCTGGCCGACGCGAATCTGGAGGCCGCGATCGGCGGCGCCGCGCTCGGGCTGTTCTTCAACCAGGGGCAGGTGTGCGCCGCCGGCACGCGGATACTCGTGCACCGTTCCTGCTACGACCAGGTGCTCGAAGGGCTGACCCGCGCGGCCGACGCGATCGTGCTCGGCGACCCGCTCGATCCCAAGACCAACATGGGTTCGCTGATCAGCCTGAAGCAACTGGAGCGGGTGTCGGGCTACGTCGATGCCGGCGTGCAGGAGGGCGCTAAGCTCGTCGCCGGCGGTCGCCGGCTCGACGAACCGGGCTACTTTTTCCGGCCGACCATCTTCGCCCAGGCGAGCAACGACATGCGCATTTCCCAGGAGGAGATCTTCGGGCCGGTCGGCGCGGTGATGGCCTTCGACGATCCGGAAGAGGCGCTCAAGATGGCCAACGGCACCCGCTACGGCCTCGC
>JAJYXA010000315.1 GCA_021791235.1 Pseudomonadota bacterium | reverse complement strand
GACTCACTGCCTGTTTCGCCCTCGACGTCAGCACGAATTTCAATCCGTACGTATCCGCCGCGGTGCTGGGGCTGACCACCACGCTGGTGACGCTCATCACCCGTTTTTATGCATTGCCGCCGCCCGGGAGCTTCTTTTTCATCCTGGTGGCGGCAGTGGCGGGTACCCTGCCCTTCGATCCGGCATCGATACCGGCGCACGTGGGACTGTTCGTGCTGGGCGGCATCCAGGCCTGTTTGCTGGCATTCCTGTACAGCCTGCTGGTTGCGCGCAAGGCGGCCCCCAGTCCAGCGTCCCCGCCGACTGGACGGCGCGTTGAAGCCATCGTTCCGGAGGCCATCGTGATCGGCCTGTTCGTGGGCGGCTCACTGCTGCTGGCCCAGTTTCTGGGTTTGGACAATCCCTATTGGGTGCCGATTTCCTGCGCGGCGATCATGCAGGGCGCGACCTTTCGCACGGTGTGGCACCGGAAAATCCACCGCATCATCGGCACCGCAATCGGCATGGGCCTGGCCTGGGTCATTTTCTCGCTGCCGTTCAGCCCATGGGAACTGGTAGGGGTGATCATGGTGCTCAACTTCCTGGTCGAGTTCTCGTCGTGCGCAATTACGGTCTCGCGGTGATTTTCATCACGCCCCTGACCGTGCTGCTGGCCGAGGCATCCACGGTCGCCCTTCCGCCCGACCAGCTTGTGCTGGCCCGCATGTCCGATATTGTCCTGGGCAGTGTCATCGGATTTGTCGGCGGCGTGATTCTTCACCACCCGGAAATACTGGCCTATTTCGAGGCCAGAAAAATCCGGAAAGCGCACGCCTCTTCGCGCGGGGAGGAGTAGGCCGGATCCGGTTCAGCCGCTCCCGTCGAGTCAAACCTTATGCTGTGCAAGGAGGCCCTATGGATCTGGTGTTAATTCATGGAATGGGAACAACGCCCGTTTCCATGATGCTGCTGCGCCGGCGCCTGAGACAGGCTGGCCACAACCCGGTTTTGTTCGGCTATTACCCGACTTTCGAAGGTTTGCAGAGTGCGGTCGCCCGCCTGGTGAGCTTGATCGACCGTCGGGTCGATACCAGATATTACGCGCTGGTCGGCCATTCACTCGGAACGGTCATCATCAGGACAGCTCTCGAGCATTTGGAAAACCGAACGCCATCAGCCTGCTTTTTCCTGGCGCCGCCGATGGTTGTCTGCAAGGCCGCCAAGTTCTTTTCCCGAATCTGGCTCTACAAACTGCTGACGGGCGAAATGGGCCAATTGCTTGCGGCGGATGCGTTCATGTCACAACTGCCGATGCCATCTGTTCCAACCAGGATCTATGCCGGCGTCGGCGGCCTGCGTAGCGCCTGGCTGCCCTTCGGCATGGAAGCCAACGATTTTATTCTCAGCGTCTCCGAAGCCACGAGCGGTTTTGAGGCTGAAGCACTCAAAGTGCCATCAAGTCATACTTACATCATGAATTCGAAATTGGTTTTCGATGACATTGCCAGGACGCTTGAAGGGATTGCCCATACAGCACGCCCGCACTGAGCCCCTGAAATGCTCTCACGGATAAACCCGCATCAGGTGCAGCCGCCCAGATGCGCGACCCTTATCCACAGTGCGGGTAAGGATTGTGTGGTTTATGCAACTGTTTTTTTTGCCGTTTTACTGCGGGATGCAAACTAGGCTATCTTTCGCGGCGAAGGGGTGTGCTGTTGGCACAGCAGGCAATGCTGCGCGGCCTGCCTGGCATCCACACCAATAAAAACAATTCCTCCCCAAAGGGGTGCCCGGAGGAATATAAAGACACGGTTTCAGTGCGGCGAATTTGGTTTTGGTAGACGGACGGGCGCCTTGGCGTCCGCCGCGCAGTTCCCTCGACAACAAGAAGGACTGAACCACCAATGAAGACCGTTAGCGCCTACTTTGACGGCCAAAAATCAGTGGCAGAGATTCCACTCATCCACCGCTTCCTGGTCATCTGGCTGCCGATCATGCTGCTACTCGCAGCAGTCATCTGGGCGTTTTATCTCGTGCAGGCAAAAAGCGCCCTGGCGCTTCAGAAAGCCGCCGAGCGAGAGGCCGTCCAGCTTGCCATCCAGGCGAGTTTGACGGAATTCTCGAATGTTCGCTCCGACCTGCTCTACCTGACGGATCAATACACGCTCCTCAGTGCAGGGTCCGGTACAACCCCACCGGCTTACGCGCCGCTCGCCGCCCGCTATCTTGCTTTCGCTTCACGCAAGGCGCTTTACGATCAAGTTAGATTTCTGGACATGAACGGACGCGAGATCGTTCGCGTCAATTGGAACAATGGCCATCCCGAGAACGTTCCGGCAGCCGGGTTGCAGGACAAATCCGACCGCTACTATGTGCGCGAAACACTGGCCCTGATGCGTGGTGAAATCTACGTTTCGCCGCTGGACCTGAATATCGAAGCAGGGAAGATCGAGCAGCCCCTGAAGCCCACGATGCGTTTCGGCACCCCGGTTTTCGACCAGCAGGGCCACAAGCGAGGCATCATCATCCTGAATTATCTGGGCGAGAACTTCCTCGGTCATCTGCGGGACATTGCCGAAACGGACCAGGCCGCCACCCATATCTGGCTGTTGAATGCGGATGGCTATTGGATGCTCGGGCCGCGTGCCGAGGACGAATGGGGATTCATGTTTCCGGATCGTGCAGACAGACGTCTGGCCCAACGCGATCCGCAAGCCTGGGCCATGATCAATGGAGCATCCCGCGAGGGCCAGTTTCTGACCGGTCAAGGCTTGTATACCTACGCCACGGTTACCCCCCTTTCCGGCTCGCATGCCGCATCGGAAACCCGTAATAGCGAGCGCTGGATCATGGTCGCCCACCAGCCCATGGCCGCGCTTGCCGCGGCGAGCGCCGGCCTGTCCCGGCGCCTGTGGATGGTCTTTGCAAGCCTGGTGCTTATTTTCACGCTCGCGGCCTGGGCGATCGCCTTCTACAGCATGCGTCGGAGGTGGGCCGAAGAATCGGTCAAGGCAAGCGAGGCACGTTTTCGCGCCCTGCTCGAGTCGGCCCCCGATGCGATCGTGATCGTAGACCGCGAGGGCCGCATCGTGCTGGTCAATGCGCAGACCGAGAAATATTTCGGCTATGCACGCGACGAGCTGCTGCAACATCCGATTGAGACCCTGGTTCCTGAATCCCTGCGCAGCCGCCACGAGGCACACCGTGCAAATTACGTAGCTGACCCCTACAAGCGCCCCATGGGCGAAGGCATGGAATTGTTCGGCCGGCGCAAGGACGGCAGCGAGTTTCCGCTGGAGATCAGCCTGAGTCCGCTGGAAACGCCTCAGGGCAAGGTCGTGACGGCCATTATTCGCGATATCAGCACACGCAAACAGGCCGAGCGCCAACGCCTGGAAGCACAGGCGCGGTATCGGGAACTGATGAACAACCTGCCGGTCGGGGTATATCGCAAGACGGCGGGGCCGAAAGGGCGGTTCCTTGAAGTGAACCCAGCCCTGGTCAGCATGTTCGAGGCCGATTCCGTCGAGGCGTTGTTGGCGCATCCACTTGCCACCTTCCAGACAGCCTCCGGCCAGCCGCTGTTCAGCGAAAGCGCGATTCAGCTCGATTCGGTCGTCAACGAGGAAATCGAAATGCACACCCTCAAGGGCCGCCCGTTCTGCGGGGCCATCACGGCCAAGCTGAAACGCGAGGCCGACGGCAGGATCTATTACGACGGCATCATCGAGGATGTCACCCGGCGCAAGGAAATCGAGCGGCAGCTGAAAAGCCGGTCGATCGAACTGGAAGCCATCAACCAGGAGCTCGAGGCGTTCAGCTATTCGGTCTCCCACGATTTACGGGCGCCACTCAGGGCGATCGACGGTTTCAGCCGCATTCTGCTTACCGACTATGCCGACCGGCTCGACGAGACGGGGCGCGATCGCCTTGGCCGGGTACGCCGGGCCGCCCAGCACATGGCCACGCTCATCGACGATCTGCTCAAGCTGTCACGCGTCACTCGTACCGAACTCAAGCGCGAGGAGGTGGATCTGAGCGCATTGGCCCGCGAGCTTGCCGATGACCTGCGCAAGCAGGCGCCGGACCGCAACGTGCAATTCATCATAGCCCCTGATCTTCTCGCGCACGGCGACAAGGGCTTGCTGCGCATCGCCCTCGACAACCTGCTCGGCAATGCCTGGAAGTTCACCGGAGGCCGTGACGAAGCCCGGATCGGGATGGAACTCGCGCCCGGTCAGGGCAGCCAGACCTATGTCGTCAGCGACAACGGTGCAGGGTTCGACATGGCTTATGCCGACAAGCTGTTTGGCGTATTCCAGCGCCTGCACGATACGAGCGAATTCCCTGGAACGGGCATCGGGCTCGCCACTGTGCAACGGATCATTCACAAGCACGGCGGCAGGATATGGGCCGAAAGCGAGGTCGGAAAAGGGGCGCGATTCTATTTCACCCTGGAACCGGAGATGTCATCGTGAACGACAAAAGCATACTTTTAGTGGAAGACAATCCGGACGATGCGGCCCTGACCGTCCATGCACTGGAAACCAACAAGATCGGTAACCGGCTTGTCATCGCGCGCGACGGCGTGGAGGCACTCGATTACCTGTTCTGCACCGGAACCTATACTGGAAGGGACCCAAACGATCATCCTTCGGTGGTGCTGCTGGACCTCAAGCTTCCTAAAATCGACGGCCTGGAAGTGCTGCGCCGTGTCCGTGCTGCCGAGTCCACGCGCTTGCAACCGGTGGTGATCCTGACGTCCTCGAACGAAGAGGAAGACCGAATCAAAGGGTATGCGCTGGGTGCCAACAGCTATGTGCGCAAGCCCGTCGATTTCGACGACTTTGTGCGGGCCGCCGGCCAGCTCGGACTCTATTGGCTGCTGCTCAACCAGGTCCCGCCTCATGTCAATTAAACGGGGCGGTGAATGGAGGGCGAACATGCGGGAGACGAACATGAATGAAACGAGCGATGACGCCATCGTTCGTGCCCTGATAGTGGAAGACTCCGAGGACGATGCGCTGCTGCTGGTGGAGTACCTTCAACGCGCGAATTTTCGTCTCGAATGGCAACGGCTGGACACCGAAGAGGCGTTGCTGAAAGCCCTCGAACAGACATGGGACATCGTCTTTTCAGACTACTCGATGCCTTATTTCAGCGGGGCACGTGCACTCGAGGTCATCAAACGTCACGACCCCGACATTCCATTTATCTTTGTTTCCGGCACCATCGGCGAAGACACTGCGGTCACGGGCATGCGGGCGGGTGCGCAGGACTATGTCATGAAGGGAAATCTGACACGCCTGGTGCCTGCGGTATACAGGGAACTTTCCGATGCAAAGGTACGGCGGGAGCGACGCAATGCCGAACAAGCCGTACGCAGGCTCTCCATGGTGGTGGAGCAAGCGGCCGACAGCGTCTTCATCACCGATCCGCAAGGAAAAATTCAATACGTCAATCCGGCCTTCGAGCGGCTCACAGGCTTCACTGCAGAAGAAGCGATCGGCGCCTCGCCGACGCTGATCAAGTCGGGGCACCATGACGAGGTTTTTTTCCGCAACCTGTGGGACACCATTCTTGCAGGCGGCGTGTTCCAGGAAACGCTCGTCAACCGTCGCAAGGACGGTGCCCTGTTCTACGAAGAGAAAACCATCGCGCCCCTGTTCGACAGCGCCATGCACATCTCAAGCTTCGTATCAACGGGACGGGACATCACCGACAGGGTGCGATCGGAAGAAAAGCGGACCCAACTGCTGGAAATTCTGGAGGCCACGACGGATTTCGTCGCGATCATGGATGGCGACGGCCGTCTGCGCTATCTCAATCAGGCCGGTCGGACCATGCTGGGCCTGTCGAATGACGAGGATCTGGATGCCAGATATATTGCCGACTGCCATCCCGAATGGGCCACGCAGCGGATTCTTATGGAGGCTTTTCCCAAGGCACGGCGCGACGGCGTATGGCATGGAGAAAGCGTTGTGAATGGAACGGGTGGACAGGAGGTCGCAGTCTCCCAGGTCGTGCTCGCCCATGGCGGCGCAAACGGCGCATCCGAGTTTTTCTCCACCATTGCTCGCGATATCAGCGAGCGAAAACATTTCGAGCGCGAGCTTAAACGCCAGGCGACCCACGACGCTTTGACCGAGCTCCCCAACCGGTTGTTGCTCGAAGAACATCTTGCGAGTGAACTCGCACGTGCCCGGCGCGGCCGCTTCCTTGCCGCAGTACTTTTTCTCGATATCGACAATTTCAAGCGCATCAATGACAGCCTGGGCCATGCTGCCGGCGATGCGTTGCTACGCAATGTGGCGCAACGGCTCAGGGAATGCGTACGCCCGAACGATGTGGTGGCCCGATACGGCGGCGACGAATTTACCATTCTGGTCGGCGACCTGGCCCATTCCGATAGCATATTGCCCATCCTTCATAAATTGCGCGAGGCGTTCGAGACCGCGATCTTCATCGCAGGGCAGGATGTGTATGCGGCTTTCAGCATGGGAGTTTCCGTTTACCCTCATGACGGCAGTGATCCCGAAACACTTCTGAAGAATGCGGACGCAGCGATGTATCGGGCCAAGGCAAACGGACGTAACCAGCATCAATTTTATGCACCGGAAATGAATGCACGGGGGGAGGAATTACTGGCACTGGAAACGGATCTCCGGCGCGCGCTCGACCGCAAGGAATTTGTGCTCTTCTATCAGCCCCAGCTGGATCTTCGCAACAGGAGAATTGCCGGAATGGAGGCGCTGTTACGCTGGCAACATCCCGAGCATGGACTTGTATCGCCCGACGATTTCATTCCTTTGCTGGAAGAAACCGGTTTGATTGTCCCCGTCGGGGAATGGGTTCTGCGCAGCGCCTGCACCCAATACCGGAAATTCCACGAAGCGGGTCAACCATTGCGGATATCGGTCAATGTCTCGGCCCGGCAATTCAGGGACCAGACCCTGCTGGATCGGGTACAGCAAGCCATCCGCGACGAAGGCATTCCGCCGCATCATCTTGAACTCGAGATCACCGAAAGTACGGCCATGCGCGACGTGCAGATCACGAGCGAAATCCTGGGTGCCCTCGATGTGTTGGGCATACGCCTCGCCATAGACGACTTCGGAACGGGCTACTCCTCCCTGGCCTATTTGAAGCGTTTCCCGCTCGATGTCCTGAAAATCGACCGCGCCTTCATTCCGGATTCTCCGCATAACGGAAGCGTCGCGGCGATCGCGGAGGCCAGCATCTCGCTTGGCCACAAACTGGGGCTCGAGGTGATTGCGGAAGGGGTCGAAACCATGGAGCAGGTCGCGTTTCTGCGGACACACGAATGCGACATCCTTCAGGGATACTGTTTCAGCCATCCCAAGCCGGTGGACCAAATAGAGCAATTCATCATGGACTATCCCCTGTCGCAATTGCCGGGGTTGTAGTCACGATGGACAATGTCTGTTTCCTGTCCTGCCATGGCGCGGGCCAGGTGATCACGACGCGCCCACGCCCGATGGAGACAACCACCATGTGCCAGCTGCCCAAATCCCTGCATGCCTGGGAAACCCCCGGGTTCCGGGATGTCCTCAAACGCGAAATCGAACAGCTGGATGCCTGCAAGCTCCCGCTGCAGCAGGGCCTCTCATCCAGCAGCCATGTAACGGACCGGCCTTTCCAGGCGATGATCATCAGCGTGAGCGAGGAAACCGGCCTGATCCGCGTCAAAGCAGGAATCTTCTACACCGGCGTGATTGCCGGCTGCAGTTGCGCCGACGATCCCACGCCCATCGACGAACAGACCGAATACTGCGTGCTGCAGTTCGACATCGACCGCGCCACCGCTGAAACCAGGGTCACCCTGCTAGTGGAATAGGCAGACCCGCACGCGCGGGCCATTTATCAGGGCAGATGCAGACAGAAAACCGCACCGGTGTCGTTGTAGAGCCGCAGCTCGCCTGAACGTCCCCGGTTGTCATGGCTCTGCGCGATCAGCCTGGAAAACTGCAAGCCCAGACCCGTTCCCGTGGCGGGGTACGACCCGCCGTCGGCCAGGCCCGCCAGAATGTGCTCGGGATAGCCTGGCGAGTCATCGCGCACGCGCAGGACCAGACACCCCGCCTCCACGTCTGCCTCGATCCGGATGCTCGAGCGCGCATAGGCAAGTGCATTATGGATGGCGTTGATCAGGGCCATTTCAATCAGATCGCGATCGAAGAACCAGACTGCGGGGAGGCCCTCTGCAACAGCCACCTCGATACGAAAACGGCCGCGTGCCAGTGCGTTCGCCCTGGCCTCGATCTGGTGCACCAGATCATGCGGCGAATAGGCATCGAGGGTCAGATGAATCTGCTGGTTTTCCGCCTTGTAGATCAGCAGCGCCTGATGCAGACGGTCGACCACCCCCTCGCACAACTGCCTTGCCGCGACGACTGCGACATCGTGCCCGGTTTCGCCCTGCAGCGGAATGCGTTCGAGCGTCATCGACAGCACACCCAGACTGTTCTTCAGTTCGTGGATCAGCGCGGCATGAAGATCGGTGCCGTCGAATTTCACCTGGCGGCCTTTCTTTGAATGCCGAAGCGGATCTCCACGTCCCTCAGGTTCAGGCGCAGCCCGGCAATGCGGGGATGACCGGGCGCTTGGCGTTCCGCTTCTCCGAGCTGAGTCCGGGCGGTCTCGATCATGGTCTCGTCCATGCCGACCTGGTCGATGTATTTGAGGATCACCCACACGGCATTCATGAGGATGCGCGGGTTGTAGGGCGCTTCGCGGCAGGCCGTCAGCAATTTTTCCACGGCGGTTCCATAGTCGCCACGCTGCGCCAGTACCACCCCCTCATTGTTGAGCGTACGCACGTCGCCGGTGGCCGAGGCCAGCACGCTGGCACCAACATCCGTCCGCCCGGCTTCGTCGTAGAGCCGCTTCGCCTTGGCCAGCAGCGCCTCGCTGTCATGCGCATTGCGCGCCACCTCGGCGACGACGGCATCGGCTTCGTCGTGGCGTCCACTGGCCATGCAGACGCCAGCCAGGTCCAGCATGAGCTGTGCATCCCCGCGCGTTCCGCCGGCGCGCAGGCTTGCTGCCTCGTCAAGCGCCTTGGCGGCTTCCGGGAGATTGCCGGTCCGGGTATGCGCCATGCCCTGCGTGACCGCCATCACAAGCTGTCCTTCCGGACTCGCCTGCAGCGTGCTTTTGTTCTTTTTCAGCGTATCGGAAACTGCCTGGAGATCGCCCTGCTCCAGTTGCACCCGGCACAGATTGCCGAAATCGGTTGGCGTGATGAAAATGGAATGGCGTCCCTTTTCCAGCACGCTGTCGAATGCCGTACGTGCGGCCTCGAGATCGCCGTTTCCGTAGGCAACCTCGCCCAGCTTCTGCTGCCGGCGTACCGTCTTGGCCGAGATGGCGACGCCCTTTTCCAGGGCCGCCTGCGCAGCCTCCGCATCCTTCTTCTCGAGGCAGACTTCCGAGAGCAGGTCATAGGCAGCGACCATTTCCGGTGCATGCTCCAGCACGTCGCGCAGCTCCTCCTCGGCCGCCTCTACTTTCTTTTGCAGGTGCAAAGACCGGGCAAGACCCAGGCGTGCCCACGGGATGGCCCGCATCGTGACCACCTGCTGGTACAAGGCCTCGGCCTCCTCGAAACGACCGAGCGCAACCAGCAGCTCACCCTTGAAGCGCAGGGCATCCACCGCATATTTCGGTTTATTGCAAATGAGCGCGTCGCAGGCCGCGATCGAGGCTTCCAGATCCTGCGCCTGAAAATGCCAGTAGACATCCCGGAATGCCCGCTTGCGCAGCAGGATGCCGGTGAGCCGGCTGCGCAGAAGCTCCGCGCTGAAGGGCTTGATCATGTAGTCGTCCGGCGCCAGCTCGGCCGTGGCGACCACCTTCTCGTAAAAGGACTCTGCCGTGACCATCATGAAGACGGTCTCCAGCGAGATCAGGTTGCTGTGACGCAATTCCTCCAGCAATTGCTGGCCATCGCGCCCTTCGCCCAGATTGAAATCGCTCAGGATGAAATCATAGGATCGGTTCTTGATCTGGAAGATCGCTTCGGAGGCATTGGCCACCATTTGAATTTTGGTGATGCCGAAGTTGGAAAGGGTCAGTCGCAGGGCATTGCGCATGCCCGGGGAATCGTCCACCACCAGCGCACGCAAGGCGCCGTAGTCGATGAAGGTATCGCTTTCCCGGGTTGACGGCAGGCTCATGCCTGAGTCCTCCGGTATGAAGAATCGGCTTTGCTCACCGGGCTTCCCATCCAACTGTGTGTATCAGGGAATAACGACGATTTTTCGCCTAACTGAAGCGTGCGAGGCCCCGCAGCGGCTACGAGGCGGGTTTTATCCCGTGATGTCCAGTTCTTCCCCAAACGGCCTGCTCGGGTACTGGAAGGCCACCGGCCCATCAGGCTCCGCGTGGACGAATTGATGGACGAAGGGGTCGGCCGAGTCGCCCATTGCAGACGCCTCCCCTTCAGCCACGACCACGCCGTCGTGGATGAAATAGACATAGTCGGCCACTTTCAGCGATTCCGAGACGTCGTAGGTCACCACGATCGAGGTCAGGCCGAGCGCATCGTTGAGTCGCCGGATCAGGTTGGCAATGGTATTGAGCGAGATCGGATCGAGACCGGCGAAGGGTTCGTCGTACATGATCAGCATGGGATCGAGCGCGATCGCCCGCGCCAGCGCCACCCGGCGCTCCATGCCGCCCGACAGTTCGCTGGTCCGCAGCGCATGGGCGCCACGCAGGCCGACGGCGTGCAATTTCATCAGCACCAGGTCGTGGATGACGTCTTCCGGCAGGTCGGTATGTTCGCGCATCGGGTAGGCGATGTTGTCGAACACCGACAGGTCGCTGAACAGGCCGCTGACCTGGAACATCATCCCCATCTTGCGCCGAATCGCGTAGAGCGCGTCGTTGTCCAGCTCGTGCACCACCTGGCCGCCGAATTTCACCTGTCCGCGTGCCGGCCGCAACTGGCCACCGACGTGGCGCAGCAGGGTGGTCTTGCCGCAGCCACTGACGCCGAGGATGGCGACGACCTTGCCGCGCGGAATGGACAGGTTGATGCCCCTGAGTACGGCGCGGTCGCCGTAGGCGAAATGCAGGTCACGGATCTCGACCAGGCTATCGGCCATCTCAGGCTCCCTCCAGCAGGGCTTCCGGCGCTTCCAGCGCCGTCTTCACCGCAACCAGGAACTGCACCGCGTCACGCCCGTCGATCAGACGGTGGTCGTAG
>JAJYXA010000434.1 GCA_021791235.1 Pseudomonadota bacterium | reverse complement strand
GTGAAACCCACCGTTACCCGCCACGGCAAACGCCAGCGCCCGATCGACCGCCGCACCGCGTGGGCTGCGCCCACCCTACGCACCCGCGCATCATCGTAGGGTGGGTGAAACCCACCGTTACCCGCCCCGGCAAACGCCCACGCCGGATCGACCGCCGCGCCGCGTGGGCTGCGCCCACCCTGCCACTCGAATCTCTTGCTTCACACGCGCGTAACGCTTTCCCCCTATCGTCGTCAAGCCTGCATTCTTCCGCCCCCTCCATGAGCCACGACGAATTGCGTTTTCATCTGGAACACATCCTGTCCAATGCGCGGCTGATGATCCTGCTGCAACCCGTGCTCGATCTGGTGGAAGGACGGGTGATGGGCTACGAAGCCCTGTCGCGCGGGCCGTCGAACAGCCCGCTGCACACGCCGCAGGCGCTGTTCCGCGTGGCCGAACAGCACGGGCTGCTGTCGAAGCTGGACTGGGCCTGCGCGCGCATGGCGCTGAAGACCTTTGCCCGGCTGAATCTGCCGGGACGGCTGTTTGTGAACCTGTCGCCCGGCAGCCTGCTGGACCCGGCGTTTGAGCCGGATGCGGTGCTGGACGCGCTGAGCGAAGCCGGCATGGCCAGCAACCGGGTGGTGATCGAAATCACCGAAAACACCGCCGCGCTCGATTACGGCGATCTGCGGCAAGCCGTGTCCCGGCTTCGCGCAGCGGACATCGAAGTGGCCATCGACGATCTCGGCGAGGGGTTTTCCAGCCTGCGCCTATGGTCGGAACTGAAACCGGCCTTCGTCAAGATCGACAAGCATTTCATCGCCGACATCCACCAGGATCCCCACAAGGTCCAGTTCGTGCGCTCAATCACGCAACTGGCCGAAGGCGCCCACTCCTGCGTGATTGCGGAAGGCGTGGAAAACGCGTCCGAACTGGCCGTGCTGAAGGACCTCGGCATCCGTTATGCGCAGGGCTACCTGATCGGCCGTCCCTCGCCGGTGCCGATCCGGCTGCCGCCGCGCGAGGTGCAGGCCTGCCTGCAGTCCGGCAGGGTCAGCGTGTTCCCCATGCCGCAGGCGCGCGACGGTCTGGGCGTCTCGGCCGGCAGGCTGGCCATGTCGGCGCCCTCCGTCTCGCCGCAGAAAGCCAGCCAGGACGTGCTCGAACTGATGGTGCAGCATCCCGATCTGCACGCGGTGGCGGTGGTGGACAAGGGCATTCCGGTCGGCATCATCCACCGCCCCGCCCTGCTTGACCGATTCATCGGCCTGTACGGCCGCGAACTCCACGGCAAGAAGCCCTGCTCGCATTTCATGGATGCCGATCCGCTCATCGTCGACAAGGCCACGCGCATGACCGAGCTGTCGGAACTGGTGGTGAAAAAAGGCAAGACCGCCTTCACCCAGGGTTTCATCATCACCACCGAGGGACGCTACCTGGGACTGGGTTCCGGCTTCGACCTGATGCGCGAAGTGACCGACATGCAGATCGTCGCCGCGCGCTACGCCAACCCGCTGACCGGCCTGCCCGGCAACGTGCCGATCCAGGAGCACATGGAGCGGCTGCTGCGCAATGAGCAAACTTTCGTCGCCGCGTATTTCGACCTCGACCAGTTCAAGCCCTACAACGACGTCTACGGCTTCCGCCGCGGCGACGACATCATCCAGCTGCTGGCGCGCATCCTGCGCGAAAGCTGCAACCCCGAGCTCGATTTCATCGGCCACATCGGCGGCGACGATTTCGTCGTGCTGTTCCAGAGCCTGGACTGGGAAGTGCGCTGCTACGGCATGCTGGCCCGCTTCGATCGCGAATGCCGCGCCCTGTTCACCCCCGAGCACGTGGCAGCGGGCGGCTACCGCAGCGAGGACCGGCGCGGCGCGATGGCCTTTCACGCGTTGATGACGCTCTCCATCGGCGCGGTGCTGGTCGACCCCATCCATTTCCACCACTATCAGGAAGTGGCGCGCGCCGCCTCCGAAGCCAAGCACATGGCCAAGCGCATCGACGGCAGCAGCCTGTTCATCGATCAGCGCCGCATGCCCTTCGGCCGCAAGCTGGCGGACGAGGAACCCATGCCCGAGGCGGATTGCGCCTGAGCCGCCACAATCCATCGTCCGCACCGCGTGGGCTGCGCCCACCCTACGCACCCTCGCACCGACCGACGCGTGGGCTGCGCCCACCCTACGCACTCTCGCGCCGACCGACGCGTGGGCTGCGCCCACCCTATGCATCCTCGCACCGACCGACGCGTGGGCTGCGCCCACCCTATGCATCCTCGCACTGGCCGTAGGGTGGGCGGAGCCCACGCGGTACGATCCCCCGCCAGGCACCGGCATCCGTCGAAACGACATGACGGTGGGGTCCACCCAATATCTCCCCGCACCCCTACCCGGCGTCCCGTTCACCATAACTGCCGCCGCCCGCCTCGGCCCCGCCGGCCCAATCCGGCGGCAGCATGCCATCGCGCACACACCGGTGAAAACTGGAATACGGCCACTCGACAACCTGTTTCGCCCAACCATGCTTGACCGGATTGAAATGGATGTAATCGACGTGCCTCTGCAAGTCTTCGTCGTCCCGGATTTGATGCTCCCAGAAACGTCGTTGCCAGATCCCTCTCTCGCCTCTGCGCTGCTTGCTCGGGCTGCGGCCGGCATCGGCAGGCAGGGCTTGGGAAAACCCCGCCTTGATCCGCTGCCAGCGGCGCGAATAATCGGCATCGCCCGGCGGCAAGCGCCAGACTGCATGAACATGGTCGGGAAGCACGCAGACGGCCAGGGTTTCGAACGGCAGGGCATGTACAACGCTGCGATAGGCGGCGCGGAACAAATCGATGTGCCGGGTCAACAAGGCGGAGCGCCGGTCAGCGAGGTTGACCGTGAAGAAGAAGGTGCCGCCCGGGACAAGCGCGCGTCGGTATCGGGACATACGGCATGGTAGCGATGGGAAACGCCAAGCGGAAGCGGCCGGGCAATCCGCACCGCGTGGGCTCCGCCCACCCTACGCACCCTCGCTCACCGTAGGGTGGGTGAAACCCGCCATCACCCCCCGACAAACGTTAACGCCCGCCAATCGCCGCACCGCGTGGGCTCCGCCCACCCTACGCACCCTCGCATCATCGTAGGGTGGGTGAAACCCGCCATCACCCCCCGACAAACGTTAACGCCCGCCAATCGCCGCACCGCGTGGGCTCCGCCCACCCTACGCACCCTCGCATCATCGTAGGGTGGGTGAAACCCGCCATCACCCCCGACAAACGTTAACGCCCGCCAATCGCCGATGTATTGCCCAGCGCGGCCATGAACGCCAGGCCGCACACGACGCCATGCCTGCTCATCTCTCTCCCCTCGTCGCAGGAAAATTTTTCCCGTGATGCGCGTATCGCGGACGGGCGGTCAAGCCCCGCCGCCGCCAAATCAAAAAAGCGGGCCGGAAGGCCCGCCAGCGGAGTGCAGGAGAGGCCTGCGGAACCGCCTGGGAATGCACGCAGCACCGATCCGGCTGGCGCGCGATCAGAACGGGCGACGCCTGTTCCGCCCCACCATCAGGCCGACCAGGCCGATGCCGGCAAGCATCAGCAGCAGCCAGTCTTTCGGTTCCGGCACCGGCGCGACGCTGATCGCCAGGCCGGAGAATTCTTCCGCGCCGCCGGGCACGCCGGCCTCGGCCGCCGCGATGCCTGACGCGTCGTATGTTGCGGGGGCATCCGGCAGGCCGTCTTCATGATCGACCGATGAAGTCGTCCGCGCGCCGCCGCCGAAGCTCCCGGCGACATCGCCCAGCGTGTCACGACCGGTGAGCCCGGGCTGGCTGAAGCCGCCGTTGGCCACCGCCAGGGCATGGCCCGCGAACAGCAGGCCGAGCGAAGCGGCGACGGCGGCGTGTTTGAACATCATGATGCTTCCCTTTCGTCAAGAATCGGACTCTGCCGCGTGCGGGTGAGTGCCGCCCCGTCTTCGCGGGTTGCATCCTCAATCGCGCGCCGGGCAAACCGGCAGAAATCAGGCAGTACGGCGGCGCGACACCATGAAGCCGACCAGGCCCAGACCGGCCAGCAACATGGTGTAGGCCTCCGCCTCGGGCACCGGGGCGGCCTGCAGCACGCCACCGTAGCTGCCACCCATCGTCCCGGTCACGTCGCCCGACACCACGAACCTGTAATCGTTGGCCGGAAACAGGTTGGCGAAAATCGAAAGCGTGTAGTCGGTCGGCGAAGTCTGGGTGTCGCTGGCGATCGTGGTACCCAGATTGTCCTTGAACGCCACCGCAAAATTCTCGATGGCGAATTCCTGCCCCGCGAATTGCGGAATATCCAGGTTGATCGTGACGGCGGTGCCGACCGTGACGGACTCCGGCAGGATGTCGAAAAGGTATTCGTCGCTGAACGCCGCGCCGGCGCCGAACGAGTTGCCGATGCTGACGGTCTGGCCGCTCAGGTTGCCGAGATCGCCCGGACCGACGGCGGCGGCAGTTCCCATGAATCCGGCCAGCAGCAGGCCGAGCAGAGCTTTGATGCGGTACATGAAGTTCTCCCAGATTAAAGTTGGCAAGCAGAACCATCCCAAGCGCGTGAAGTGACTGGCAACCGGCTGTCTGCGCATACGACGCTTCTCCCGAAGCCGCGCAGATCCTGGCGTTTCCGACCCCGCCTCGCGGCGGGTGTGGCTTTTTCAGTACGCTCGTAGTTTTACGCATCTAATGTTGCAGCAAGTGGTGCTCACGACGTGCCGGACATGGCACGTTCGGGCCATCCCGGATCGCCGCCGGACATTCGGGCTATGTAAATTCGGTACGGTTGTCATACGCCGCTCACGTTTCTGCGTGACGATGGACCCTTCCTACCGGAAAGGGGATGCCATGGATACGCACGATACCGCACTGGAAAAGCAGGCCGATCTGCTGGTGGAGGAAGCGCTGCACGAGCTCGGCGACGTGCCGCTCGACGAGCCCGACGAGTACGCCGAGCAGTGCGATTACGCAGGCTGCTACCCGTGGCTGGCGGACGTCATCTGCGCGCATCCGCACGACAGCGCGATCCTTTCCGCTTTGCACGGCGGGGATGCGGCAGAGGAAAACACGGATTTTTCGTACTGAGCCGCCCAAGCCGGGGCAGCCGTCCGGGCGCGCAATGGCCGCTCAACCGCGTGGGCTTTGCCCACCCTACGCACCTTCGCGCCGATCGTAGGGTGGGCAAAGCCCACGCGGTCCGGCGGTGGAATCGGGCGCCGGTGTTTGCCGAAGCAGCCGGCCGGCCACACCTTGCCGACGCAAACATGCCGCGGGGGGAAAGTGTCCGCCTTACGCGATTTGCGACCCGCACCGAAAAAAGACCCGCCATGAGGCGGGCCAAGATGCGCGTGAACGCATTCGTTGAAACTTGCCCCCGGCATCGCCCATTCGAGCGATGCCGTTTCGGGGCGGCTCACGCCTGGCTGGCGACTCAACGCGCCATTATTGGTTTCATTGATGACTGCATGATTTATTTCGACATGGCACGGCGGCGCGCGGCGGCAAAGCCGACCAGGCCCAGCCCGGCCAGCATCATGGCGTAGGTTTCCGCCTCGGGCACCGGCGTCACGGCCACCATGACGGGGGTCAGGCCGACGAATTTTTTCTCCACGAACGCCAGCGAAGGCGTTGCGCCGGTGGAAGCCAGCAGCAGGTTTTCGACCGTCACGTTGACCGCTTGCGTGTCGCTCCAGGCACCCAGGTCGAGCATGGCGGCGGCCTGCCAGTTGTGTGTCGGCATGCCCGGCAGATCGAGCGACGCGGATGCGCCGATGCTTGCCGTCAGATCGGCGAGCGGGCTGGCAACATCGAACACGCGAATCTGCCCTGCCACGTCGGCCGTGCTGCCCGCGCCGAGCAGCAGGTAATCGCCCCGCTCCACCAGTCCCATGCCGGCAAACGACCAGCCGGCGCGCGTCGTCACCTGGATGTTCATGGTGTCGCTGGTCAGCGCGAAACCTGCGCCGTTCAGCGATTTGGCCTCGAAATCGACCGGGGTGAAATACAGCGTGTCGCCCGACACGCTGGCCGGCCCGAACAGGCCCAGCAGCGCATCGTCGAAACTGAAATCGACGGTAGCGCCCGCCAGGGTGACGGAGGCCGCGAAAGCGGCTCCGGAGAGAGTCTGGCCCAGCAGGAAAATGCAGGCCGCCAGTGTTTTCACGCGCTTCATGGATTGCTCCTATGCTTGTTATGGGGTTGGGATCAAGCCCCGGACACCGTCGCCCGTGACGTCACGCAAATCCCCGGACGAGATCTATAAAACCGTTCAGCCTTGCGGCCACGTGCAAACTGCCGGTTCGCCGGACGCAACTCCGCCCGGGCGAACAAAACCCAGCGCACGCCGCACGGATCCGCAAAAAAACACGCAGCGCCGAAACGGCGTGCGCATGAGATATCGCTGGACTCATCGCCCGGCGAAACAGAAAAGGTCGGGGCATGGGAGATACCCCTTCCGGGCGTCAAACCGTCGACGCCCACTGCCATTCACGCGCACTGCCTGCTACTTTATTTTGTGCAGCTTCCGGACCGGGGCGCCGGCTCTGTCGTCCAGTCTGGCCAGCCCTGCTGCTCGTCAACCACGTGTTATTCGCCTTGCGGCCAGTCTTCCCGCCTGTTTCCCCATCATCGGACACAGGCTCATGCACGCGACGAAACGGAATCTGCAATAGGGAATGCGGCGCAGCACCGTTTCGGCGTGCGCATGAGACATCGTTGGAAAATCCAACGAAAACAGGACTTGACAATCCCTGGGAGAGGGTTTGTCCGGACATCCGGACTGCCGATGCCCACTGCTTTTCACGCGCACTGCTTGTTGCTTTATTTTGTACAGCTCTTGTTTTGCCGCGGGCCTTCGAATCTGCTGTCCGGTTGGCTTCCTCGA
Source organism: Pseudomonadota bacterium (assembly GCA_021791235.1). The sequence continues at coordinate 4,343 of JAJYXA010000434.1, read as the reverse complement.
CTGTGGGCTATCCTAGCGGACGAATGTTTCAGGACTTCGCGTTGAAATGCGGCCTGCCATGAGCCGATCGGCTCATATGGCGGCGAGCCCGGGGTCAGGCAAGCCTGCGCCGCATCGCCGCGAACAGGCCCGCGCCGAGCAGCAACAGCGCCCACGGCGGCATCGGCACGTCGCCGTCATTGCCGCTTTCACTGGCCGATGCCACGCTGAAGGTCTGCATGACCGATGGTGCGGCGCTGTACTGGCTGTCGCCCGGCTGGGTGGCTTCGAGCGTGCAGAGGCCCACTGTGAGCAGCGTGACGGTGTTTCCGCTCACGCTGCATACGGCTGGCGTCAGCGTAGCGATGCCCACCGGCAATCCGGAGCTGGCGGTGGCGGTTACGCCGAACGGCTCGGTTCCCAGCGTTTGATCGGCAATGACGGGGAAACTGATGGTTTGCGCGAGCGGGGTGACATCAAAGCTCTGCGTGACCGTGGGGGCGGCGGCATAGCCGGCGTTGCCGGGCTGGTTGGCCGCGATCGTGCAGACGCCGGAGGCGATCAAACTGGCCTCGCTGCCCGCAACCGTGCATACCGTCGGCGTCTGGCTGCCGAACGTCACCGCCAACCCCGAGCTGGCCGTGGCGCTCAGGCTGAACACCGAATTCACGGGCATGTCGGCGATCGGAGCGAAGCTGATGGTCTGCGCCTGCAGCAGCGTCCAGGCGAGCTCGACCGCTCCGCTCGCAGCCGATTTGCCGTCGACCGCGATGCGGTAGGCCGTCCCCGCCGTGGCCGCGAAGCTCAGGCCGCTGGCGTTGCCCGCCGAGCCATCGTCGTCGTTCGAGGCGACCTCGGCAAGCGCCGACACGCCGCCGCCGGTGTACACCGCCAGCACGGTATCGAAGCCGCTGCCGCGCGTGTCGAAGCTGGCCGTGCCGGATGCGCCCGCCGTCCACTGCCACCAGACCGATTTGCCGCCGCCGGTGCCAGCGTGAGCGGGCTCGCCCGACTCCGGCGTCGCATTCAGGTTCCAGCCTGCGGCCGTGCCGCTGTTGCCATCCAGAACCGCGGCCTGGGCGAAAGCGTCGTTGAGCGGCGCCCCCTGGGCCGCGAGCAGATCGGCACGCGGCTTGACGATGCCGTTGCGCGCATCCGTGACCGATTTTCCGCTGGTGGCAAGGCGGTTCAATCGGTCAGCGGCGGTATCGCCCGGAAACGCCTGCGCCAGCACCGCGACCGCGCCGGCGACCACGGGCGCCGACAGCGAGGTGCCCGCGACCGTGACGCCGGTCACCGTGGTCAGCGCGCCGGGCGCGAGCAACGTCAGGAAACTGGCGCTATTGGAAAAGCACGTCACCTTGTCGGACGCGGTGACGCCGTCGGTGCAATCCGGCTCCGGCCCGGTCCAGGTGAGCCCGCCCACGTCGGCGTCGTAGACCGCGCCGACCGACACGGCCTCCGGCGTGCAGGCGGGGTTGGCGATGCCGTCGGTGAAACCCTCGTTGCCGCTGGAAACGACGCTCAGGATGCCGGCAGCGCGGGCGTCGATGAAGGGCTGGCGGTAGGGGTTGCTGAGCTTGCTGCTGCACGCAGCGGTGTATTTGACCCCATTGCCCAGGCTCATGTTGAGGGCGACGATGTTGTAGAGCGCGCGGTTGCCGATGGCCCAGTCGATGCCCCCGATGACATCGACGCTGCTGGCCGAGTTGCCGTCGAACACGTCGATCGCGACGATGCCCGCGCCGGGCGCCACCGCCGTTGCGGTACCCGCCACCCAGGTGCCATGGCCGTTGGCATCACGCGCATTGTCCTCGGGCGCGGTGTCGAGCGCCGCCACCACGCGGCAGCCCGCAGGCACGCCGGGCGCGGAGCAGGCACCGAATTCGCTGCGCACGTAATCGACGCCGGTATCGAGCACCGCCACCGCGGCGCCGCTGCCGGTGCGGCCCATGACCTGGCTCACCGGGGGCTGGCCGATCAGCGGCAGCGTTTCGTTCAGGTGCGGATACAGCCGGGTGTCCTCGAACACGGCCACCACCTCCTCGCGCGCCAGCAGCCGCAGCAGCGCCCCGGCGTCGCGGAAGCGCAGGAAAGCCATGGGGATGTGCAGATAGTCCCGGCGCAGTTCCGCGTCACGCTCGGGCAGCGCCGACAGCGCCCGCGTCTTGAGCGCGCGATAGCGTTCGGCACGCAGGGCGGTCGCCGTCGCATCCTCCGCCTTGAACCCGCGCCGGCTCAGATGGCGCTCGAGCTCGGCATCGATCGCATCATCCCCGAACAGCACGAGCAATTCGCGCACCTCGCCCGCCTGCACCCTGCGCCAGGTTTCCGGCGCGATCTTGGCCGCGGCCGCAGCCGGAACCGCGAGCGCATCGACACCCGCCCGCGCCTGCTGGAACGGCATCAGCGCCATCACCGCGAGCGCCAGCAGGAAGGCGAAACGAAACCGGCCCGCAGCCAGGTCCGTTCGCTTATCCGAAAAAATACACGCATCCATCCGGTCGCAGGCTAACCGGCCTTGATGACAGCCATGCGTCATGCGGCATAAGCCGTCCGCGGGACGCGGACGGTAAGCCCATCGATGAAGACGCGCTCGACCGCCGTATCGCGCCCCCTCTCCCACGCATATTGCAGCGAAAAAAAGACCGCCGGAAAACCGGCGATACACGCCAGGGCTGTCGCGTCGGGCTTCCGCGCGACTCGGCCTCGATGATTCCGGAATGGCCCGGAGAATGCATGAACCTGAATTCCTCACCACAGAGGCACAGGGACATATCTCTGTGGTTCAAATGCGGTTTTCAGGATGAAGGCAATACCAGCGCACCAATGTTGTCGCCGTGCGTCGCTGCGGTATCGCCGCCGGTTCCACCGGCGGCCGGCGTGATCGTCCCTCCGGCCAGCAGGGCCCGAATGAAATCACTGCCCGTGCCGCGTGGGCTGTCGCCCACCCCGCGCACCTTCGCGCCGGCCGCAGTCCGTAGGGTGGGTGCAACCCACCGTGATTTTCGAGTGGTCACACCGGTGAAAGCCGGTATGACGAATGACGGCTTGCAACTTGAGCTCGTCTCCCCCATTACAATCCCATTGCCATCATCCGAACCCCCATGCCGCCGATCACCCTCGCCCTCATCCTGCTGAATGTCCTGGTCTATGCACTGGAACTGGCCACCGGGCCGGAGATCATTCGCGTCTTCGGCCTGTGGCCGCTGGGGTCGGGGGGCGCGTTCCATGTCTGGCAGCTCGTCACCTACGGTTTCCTGCACGGCTCGCTGCTGCACCTGGGATTCAACATGGTCGCCATCTGGATGTTCGGCGCCGCGCTGGAAAAGCGCTGGAACGACCTGCGCTACCTGCTGACCTATCTGCTCAGCGTGGTCGTCGCCGCAATGACGCAGATCGCCGTCGGCGGCTACTTCCTGCACGCGGCCGGCCCGGTCATCGGCGCCTCCGGCGGCGTGTTCGGCCTCTTGCTGGCCTACGCGATGTATTTCCCCAACCGCGTCATCAGCTTCGTCTTCCTGCCCTTCATCCAGATTCCCGCGCGCACCTTCGTGCTCGGCTACGGCGCCGTCGAACTGTTTCTCGGCGTCACCAACACCGCCGCCGGCGTCGCCCACTTCGCCCACCTGGGCGGCCTGTTCGGCGGCTGGCTGGGGGTGCAGTATTTCCGCGGACGCGGGCTGTTCGGCAAACGCTGAAGCGCGTGGGCTGTCGCCCACCCTACCCTACGCACCATCGCATCACCGTAGGGTGGGCGACAGCCCACCGTTACGTCACCCCAAAAAACATCAACGCCCGCCTACCGCATGGGCTCCGCGCACCCTGTCAACTGCCCCTTGCGACTTGAATCTTGCCTCTTGCAACTCGCATCAGGCGTACCCCTCCGGATTCCCCGCCTGCCAGCGCCATGCGTCGGCACACATCCGCGGCAGATCGTACTCCGCGCGCCAGCCGAGGTCGTGCGCCGCGCGCGAGGGGTCGGCCCAGCATTGGGCGACGTCGCCGGGGCGCCGCGCCACGATCCGGTACGGCACCTTCTTCCCGCTGGCGGCTTCGAACGCATGCACCATGTCGAGCACGCTCACCCCGCGCCCGGTGCCAAGGTTCCAGGTCTGCACGCCGTGCAGTTCATGCAGCCGGTTCAGCGCCGCCGCATGCCCGCGCGCCAGGTCGACCACGTGGATGTAATCGCGCACGCCGGTGCCGTCGGGCGTCGGGTAGTCGCCGCCGAACACGTTGAGGTGCGGGTGGCGCCCCACCGCCACCTGCGCGATATACGGCATCAGGTTGTTGGGAATGCCGCGCGGGTCCTCGCCGATCAGCCCCGATTCGTGCGCGCCCACCGGGTTGAAATAACGCAG